>DASRZG010000516.1:0-5676 GCA_035686585.1 Phycisphaerae bacterium | reverse complement strand
CGGGACGCAGCAGTGATGGTTGGCGAACGTCACCCCGCGCCGCGCCAGGCCGGCGATGGCGGGCGTGGTGCGCTCGGAGACCTGCTCCGGCCTCAGGCCGTCGAGGACGATGATCAGGATGCGGTGGGGCATGGGGTCGTCCACGTACGCCGAACAGCAATAGCGAATATCGAATCAGTACTGTCCCGCTAAAAGTCGAACAACGACAACTGCTTATGAACTGTGCTGGTTTCCATTGTGAGCGAATCGCGCGAAAAGCCCTGCAAAAGGGGCGTTTGCTCGAAAAGGCAAATGCTGAGGATTTGCAGGATTTCGCTCATGCTGCGGTCAATGTTCAGTTCCTTCTTGACGATGGCTACCAGCACGTACACGCACACCGCGATCCAAACCTGCGTCTTGACGGCATTGATCGACGTGCCGTAGAACGCCTTGATCCGAAGGTGCTGCTTGATCCACTTGAAGAACAGCTCCACCTGCCAGCGGCACTTGTACAGCTGCGCGATCGTCAGAGCAGGCAAAGCGAAGTTGTTGGTCAGGAACACGAACCGCTTGTCGATGTCGGTGGCGTAGTAGCTGATTCGACGCAAGGGGTCGGGGTAAAGCATCGAGGTCTTGGGGCCGCAGAGTCGGATGGTGCTGTCGCTGCGAAGCCCGGTGGACTTGTCCACCTCTCGATACGCTTGGCGGGCGAAGTCGAGGTCTCGCTTGGCGCGGATGATGAAGAAGGCCAAGCCCTGCGTGAAGCGATACAGCCGCTCGAAGTCGGTGTACCCTCGGTCCATCACATAGAAAGAACCCGCCTCGATCGGGAGCAGGTCCAGCGAGCTCACGTCGGCCATCTTCCCGCCGGAAACGTGGATAAAACAAGGGATATTCCCGCGCAGATCGATCAAGGTGTGGAGCTTGACGGCGCTCTTGCGGCGGCGGAACGGCGCCCACGGGAACAGCGAAAGGCACAAATCGATGGTCGTGGAGTCGAAGGCGTAGACGGTCTGATCCAGGGCCACGCCGAAGTCGTCGTTGCCATACAGCCGCCGCGCGTGGGCGATGAGGACCGCCGCGAAGTCCGCGTAGATACGCCAGTCGCGATTCTCGTTGGCCTTGGCCAGGGTGTTGCGAGCGACGATGGCGCGGAATCCAGCGTGGTAGAGCTTGTGGCTCATCGACCGCAGGCATGTCTCGACGTCGCGCAGGCTCTCGCGATAGGTCAGCTGCGCGAAGGCCATGCAGAGGAACTGATCTCGACAAGAGAATCGTCGCACTCGGTAGTTGCCCCGGTAGCGGCGGACGCAGTGGTTGAACTCGTACGTCGGCAAGAAGTCCATCAATTGCGAGAAGACGGTCTGTCCAGCATTCATCGGGCTGCTCCTTCCATCGAGAGACGGAAAGATCATGCCCCAAAACGGACCCGAAGTTGAAATCGAAAACAGTCATGAACGTCCGCAAGCACCCGTATGTTCAAAGCTTACACCATCCCTGTGAAGCCTCAACGGGACAGTAGTGATTGGAATTCGGAAATGGGTCGCGGGCGAAACCCGCGCCGCGACCTCCGCGGTGGATGAGGGAATCGCTGCAAAGACTTGCCCTGACAGGAATGCCCCCTGTGAAACCACCAAATGGAAAAGACGGCTTTGACTGGCGGCACTGGGTCGACCGGTTCGACCGGATGCAGCGGCGGTACCTGCCGTGGCGGGCGGAGCGGTTCGAGGTGATGATCGGGCTCATCCGGGCCACACAGGGCGATCCCCGCCGCGTGCTGGACCTGGGGTGCGGGGCGGGCAGCCTCTCCGAACGGGTGCTGGATGCGCTGCCGGACTGCGAGGTGGTGGGCGTGGACGTGGACCCGGCCATGCTCATCCTGGCGCGGCCCCGGCTGGAACGCTTCGGCGATCGCGTGAGGCTGATCCAGGCGGACCTGCGCGACGGATCGGCCTTGGACGACGGCGGCGAGTCATTCGACGCGGCCGTGTCGGCCACGGCGCTGCATTGGCTGTCGCCGGAGAACCTCACCGGCCTGTATGCCCGCCTGGCCCGGCGGCTCAGGCCGGGCGGGGTCTTCCTGAACGCCGATCACGTCGGCAGCGACTGTGAAGCCGTGCAGGCGGCCTGGGAGCAGGGCAAGCGGTTGCGGCAGGATGTGCCACCCGATGCCGACACCTGGGACGGTTTTTTCACCGCCTATGCCGAGGCGCTGGGCGTCGATGCCGGTACCATGGGCGAACGCGCCGTCGGGCCTTGGGAAGGCGTGGAGGACGGGATGCCGCTGCCGTGGCACCTCGAACGCCTGCGGGAGTGCGAGTTCGTGTCGGTGGACTGCTTCTGGCGGTGCGACGGCGACGCGGTCTACGGCGGCCTGGGCGGTCGTGCCGACCGCCGCTAAACGCGAGTCCTGAACCGGTTTGTCCGGGTTGAACCGGTATCTGTGAAGGAGCGTACCAGGCGCATGTCCATTCCGACTGTAGAGCAGGCCGCCGCGGTGCTGGCGGAGGGGGCGCGGCGGAACCCGGGTCCGTGGGTTAGTCATTCCGAGCACGCCGGCCGGGCGGCGCGGGCCATCGCCGCGGCCATCGACGGGCTGGACCCGCAGGCCGCGCAGGTCTTCGGCATGCTGCACGACATCGGCAGGGCGGCGGGGGTCAGTCGGCTGCGGCACGTCATGGACGGCTACCGGGCGATGACCGAGGCGGGCTGGGACGCCGTCGGGCGGATCTGCCTGACCCACTCGTTTCCCGTGCCCGAGATGCACTACTACGCCGGGGCCAACGACTGCACGGGCGCCGACGCCGCCTTCCTGGCCGAGTTCCTCGCGGGCACGACCTACGACGACTACGACCGCCTGATCCAGCTCTGCGACGCCCTGTGCCTGCCCAACGGCTTCAGCCTGCTGGAAAAGCGCCTCGTCGACGTCGCCCTGCGGTACGGCACCAATGAGCACACGGTGCCGAAGTGGCGGACCTGGTTCGCGATCAAGGCCGACTTCGACGCCAGAGTCGGCGGCAATGTCTACGACCTGCTGCCGGGGATCGTCGAAAACACCTTCGGCAACGGGGATGGGCCGCGGAGGCGCGGAGGACGCAGAGGAACGGAAGGATAGGAGCACCCTCCTTCGACCGGCATCTCGCACGTCATTTCCCGGGCGGGACGGGCCGGCAACGCCCCAGCGGGACAAGCTTGCGGTTTTGCGAACCGGCACAGTGGCCCGAGTCGGGACCGCCAGGCCGCACACTCCCCGAACCTCCCACTTGGACCCCAACCCCATCTCCGCTACATTCCTGCGCACCATGACCAATCAACCGATTCGCTCCGTTCGCCTCGTCTCCGTCCCGGGACGTGGGGATGTGCGGGTGCGGGTGTCGATCCGCCTGGTCGCCCGGCACGCGAAATCCGGCAGGGAGGCGGCGGTCGAGACGCCCGCGGCCGAGGCGCAGGCCGTGGAGCTTCCCGGCGGCGCCGGCGGGGTGCGGGTGTGGCTGGCGGAGCGGACCGATTCGACCGGCTCGCTGGTGCTGCGGCTTCGCTGCAAGGCCGAGATGCCCGACGGGTGGGTGCTGTACGAGGCGGCGCTGGCGTTCGAGCTGGACCCGGCCGGGTGGTCGCTCCTGCTGCCCAGCGGGTGGGGCAGGGAGGTGGACCCCATCCCGGCGGACCTGGATTTCGTGGGCAACTACCCCGGCTGGTCGGCATTGGCCCAGTTGGTCATCCTCCAATCGGCGGACGGGGGGCTGTCGGTCTCGGCCACCGACGCGGGGCTGGAGCTGAAGGAACTCCGCGCCCGCATGGTCGGCGGCGAGGAGGGAGCCCGCCTCCGCGTCGAGATCACCCGCGTCCCGGAGAAGCATGGGGATTCCTGGCTGGTGATGGGCCTGTGCGACGTCCTGCTGTCACCCCATGCCGGCGGGTGGGAGGTGGCGGCGGGGGGCTACCGCCGCCGGCAGGAGCAGATCCGCCCGGGCCTCGCCCGGCCGCGCGAGCCCCACGTGCTCGTGCAGGCCGACCCGGTCTGGCTGGTGCACGACTGCTTCGCCTTCCCAGCCCACACGATGGAGGCCCTGCTGGCCGCTGCCGCCGCCCTGGAAGCGCCGGTCCTGTGCCATTATTACAACTGGGCCGACGCGCCCTTCGACACGCGGTACCCCGACTGGGTCGGCTTTCGCGACGGGGCCGTGGAGCGGATGCGGCGCCTGGCGGCGGCGGGCATCCCCACCACGCCGTACCTCAATGGCCGCTGCTGGGACACCACCACCGAATCCTACCGGCGCCAAGGCCGGCCCGCCGCCGTCCGCGACGTGGCGGGGGAGGTGGTCACCGAGATCTATCCCACCAGCCACATCGACCTGGGTGTCATCTGTCCGTCCTCGCAGGCCTATCGCGCCCGGATCGTCGAGGCGGCGGGCCGGTTGGCCGGCAGCGGGGCGGACCTGGCGGGGGTGTACCTGGACCAGCTCGGCGCGGCCTTCGGCCTGCGGTGCTATGGAGACGGGCACGACCACGCCGGCGGCGGGGCCAAGTCGTGGAATGCCGGGCAGCGGGAGATGGTGGCCGGCATCCGGCGGCGGTGGCGGGAGGCGGCGGGGACCGAGCCGATGCTGACCACCGAGAACGCCTCCGAGCCGCTGGTCGATCTGCTGGACGGGTTCCTGTACTACTGTGGGCGGCGGGACGACGGCCTGGGCCGGCCCGCGCCGCTGTGGCAGGCGATCTACGGCGACGTCGGCGGTTGCTTCGGCGACGATTACGGCAAGGATTTTTCGATGGCCGAAGGGCGCCCGCCGGACCGCTTGGTCCGACGCCTGGCGCGGCAGGCGATCTTCGGCAACTCGCTGGGATGGGTGGCGCCGCAGTTGGTCCTGGGCGAATACGAGGCGGTGGGCCGGCTGATCCGATCGGCCCGCTCCGCCCGGCTGGAGCACCTGCCGTGCTTCCGCGGCGGCCTGCCCTGCACGGACGCGTTGGACAGCACCGGCGAGCGGGCCGGCGTGTTCCTTTCGGCCTGGCGTGCCGACGGCGCCACGGCCGCCCTGGCGGTCAACCCCTCCGGCGCCCCCGCCGGGTTTCGATGGCCCGACGGCCATTCGGGCAGGCTGCCCGCCTGGTCGGCGGAGGGGAGGCGGCTGGACTGAAACCCCCGCCGGCGCCCCGCCGGCCGAAGGAGGCGTTGTGACCGAGCCGATCCAGCAGAGGCGGTTGCCCGCCACGTTGGGCGGGCTGGTGGCGTTGGCCATCTGGTCGACGACAGTAGGGATTGTGCGCAGCGTGACGGAATCGCTGGGCGCGGTGACCGGGTCTGCGCTGGCGATGCTCGCCGGCGGGGTGATGGCGCTGGCGGCGTCGTGGGTGCGGGGCGTGGGGCCGATGGCCATGCTCCGGATGCCCCGGCGGTACCTGCTGGGCTGCGGGGGCCTGTTCGTGGCCTACGAGGTGTGCTTCCTGACGGCGGTGGGCCTGGCGCCCGACCGGACGACGGTGCTGGTGGTAGGGCTGTTGCCACGGCCGTGACGGCGGGGTACCTGGGCGTCCGACCTGGCGTGGGCCTGATCGCCGGCTGCGCGCTGGTCACGGCCGGGGCGCTGATCTGCCGCTTCTCCATCGTCGGCGGGCCCGGCGACCTGCCGGCCCGCGGCCGAAGGTGACGCGGCGCCGCCGGCCGGGGTGCCCCGGGCAAGCGAAGCTTGCCCG
>DASRZG010000515.1:0-2208 GCA_035686585.1 Phycisphaerae bacterium | reverse complement strand
CAAGGAGATGTACCCGAAGTTCCTTGCCGAGGCGGAGGCGGAAGGGAACAAGCCCGCGGCCATGTCCTTCCGAAACGCGATGGCGGTCGAGGAGATTCACCATGGGCATTACTCGTCGGCGCTGAAGGCCCTGGAGCAGGGCAAGGACCTGGAGGCGGGCCCGGTGTTCGTGTGCGCGATCTGCGGCAACACGGTCTTCGGCGAGGCGCCCGACAAGTGTCCGGTCTGCGGGGCCCCGAAGGCCAGGTTCTCTGAAGTGATATAGGCCCGCGCGCCGTTCGCGCACCCCGATCGCGTTTCCGCCCGGACCGCGGCGGCGCAGGGACTCCCGGGCAGAGGACCGACATGGCAGAGCAGACACCCAAGGCGTGGCGGTGCACGGTGTGCGGTTACGTGCACCGCGGGGCCGAGCCCCCCGACTGGTGCCCCGTCTGCGGGGCGGCGAAGTCCGAGTTCGAACCGCACGCCGAGCCCGCCGCCCCCGCGGCCGCACCCGCCCCCGCACGCCGGCAGTGCCTGAACTGCAACTACGTCCACGAGGGGCCCACCCCACCCGACGAGTGCCCCGTGTGCGGCGCGCCCGGGGACCGGTTCCGCCCGCTCGCCGAGCAGCCCGCCGCGCCGGGCGCTGCCGGCGAGGCGATCGAGGTGGTGATCGTCGGGGCCGGAATCGCGGGCGTCTCGGCCGCCGAGGCCGTCCGCAGCGCCTCGCCCGACGCGAAGATCACGCTGATCTCCAAGGAGCAGGCGCTGCCCTATTACCGCCTGAACCTCACGCGGTACTTGGCGGGCGAGATCGGGCCGGACGACCTGCCGATCCATCCCGAGAGCTGGTACGCGGACCACCGCGTCGAGCTGCTTCACGAAGCGGAGGTCGCCGCCGTTGCCCCGGACGCCCAAACCGTCGCGCTGCGGGACGGGCGGGAGATCCCGTTCGGCAAGCTGATCCTGACGATCGGGGCCCACCCGTTCATCCCGCCGTTTCCCGGCAGCCAGCGCGAGGGGGTGAGCAGCCTGCGGACGGCCGACGATGCAGGCGCGATCCTCGCGAGGCTTCGCCCGGGCATGGCGTGCGTGTGCATCGGCGGCGGACTGCTCGGGATGGAGACGGCCGGCGCCCTGGCCCGGCGGGGGGCCGAGGTGACGCTGCTGGAAGGACACGACTGGCCGATGCCCCGGCAGCTCAACCGCAAGGCCGGCGACCTGCTGGCCGCCCACGTGGGCGGGATCGGGATCAAGCTGCGGACCAACGCCCGGACCAAGGAGATCGTCGGTGACGAGGCCGTCGCCGGGGTGCTGCTCGAAGACGGTGATACCGTGTCGGCAGACCTGGTGGTGATCGCCACCGGCGTACGGCCGAACAGCCACCTGGCGCGGCGCGCCGGCCTGGCGGTGCACCACGGGGTTGTGGTGGATAACTACCTGGTCAGCTCGCATCCGAACGTGCTGGCGGCCGGGGACGTCGCGGAGCACAACGGGGCCCTCTACGGCACCTGGGGCCCTTCACAGTACCAGGGGAATATCGCCGGGAGGAACGCGGCCGGGGCGGGCGTTGAGTTCGGCGGCATTCCCCGGTCCAACACGCTGAAGGTCCTGGGGCTGGACCTGCTGAGCATCGGGCAGTTCGAGCCGGAAGACGGCAGCTTCGACGTCATCGAGGAGCAGTCCGGCGGCCGGTACTACCGGTTCGTCTTCCACGACGGGCGGCTGGTCGGATCGATCCTCCTCGGCGACACGTCGCTGAGCGCCCCGCTGCGGATGGCGATCGAGACGGGCACGGATCTCTCGGGCCTGCTACGGCGGCGCCCGACGGCGGACACGGTCGCCGAGCATCTGGCGAAGACGGCGGAGCGTTGATCTGCCTCGGCCGCGAGACCGTCTGTACATTTACGCGAGCCTGCGCCGCATCATGCTCCCTGCTGCCGCCTCCGCCTGCGCTGCAGGGACACCCGCCTGTCTGCGCTGAGCAGGCAGGGGCAGGCGCCCACTGCGAGCAGCGTCAGCGTGGCCGGATCCGGAACCGGCTCGGAACCGGCGGTCACCCAGCCACTGTCTTCGCCGATCCCTTGCACGTGGGCCGCGGTCGGGAATGGCCCGGAGCCGCCCGCGGGGACGCTGAGATAATTGAAGGAACCGGCCGTCAGCGAGGAGATCCCCCCGAGGCCGAAGGCCGCGACGTCGCCGGCGTCAAACTGCACACTCGAGCCG
>DASRZG010000514.1:0-11208 GCA_035686585.1 Phycisphaerae bacterium | reverse complement strand
CGGCAACCAGCGGCTGTACTCGATGCGGCATCTGTTGCCCGCAAAGCTGGAGCACTATGCCCGAAGTCTGGTGGAGTCCGACTTCGTCTACTACCAGGGTTACGTGAGCATCATGACCATCGTGGCGGAGTACATGCAGGCCGCCGGCATCCGCCTTCCCCGCCCGCCGAAGGCGGTCTTCACCACGTCGGAGGAACTGACCGACTCCGCCCGGGCGCTGTTCGAGGGGACGTGGGAAACGAAGGTCTGGGACGAGTACTGCCAGGGAGAGCGGTGCGCGTTGGTCCGCCAGTGCGAACACGGCAATCATCACCCCCAGATGGACTACGGGATCATCGAATACGAGCCGATCGGCCCGGAAGGTGACGCTCTGCTGGCCGAGATCATCTGCACCGGATTCATTCCTCGCGTGGCGCCGCTGATCCGCTACCGCCTCGGGGACCGGGTTCTTTTGGCGGAGGGCGAGCGATGCCCGTGCGGCGCCCCGGGGCCGGTCATCAAGGCGATCCGCGGGCGGACGGGCGATTACATCCTGACCCCCGACGGGCGCAAGTATCCGCACGTCTCCCTGATCGTGGACTTGTTGCGGAATGTGCGCCGGACCCAGGTGGTGCAGGAGCGACGCGATGAGATCACCGTACGCATCGTGCCTTTCCCGGAATTCAGCGACAAGGACCATGAGCACCTTGTCCGCTGCTTTAGGGAGAGGATTGGTGGGGACATAGGGGTCCGCGTGCAGAAGGTGCGAGAGCTGGAGCGCAAGGCCAACGGGAAGGTGCTCAGCATCATCAACCGTGTCCCCGGGCAAAGGGCCCAAGAGAGCGCCGCGGATGACTGAGGGCGCCGGCGCCCCGACAGGATCGCAACGCGGCCTGAAGACGGCCCGGGACGGTCGTGTTGGAGAAGAGAGACCGGCAGTCCAGGGAAAGGGTGGACGGATGAGATTCGTGAGACTCCTTGGCCCGCGGTCATTTCAGTACGTCCTCTGGCGGGCGGAGTCCTCCCCGGCGCCGGAGCTGGGGGAGATCGCCATCGAGCGGGTCGGGTCGGGTGACGACCTGTCGGACCCGCAGCGGGCCTTCCTCCGCCGGCGCATCCGCGCCCTGACCCTGTGGCGGCTGATGCGCTGGCCCAGGGCGGGGGAGGGGTGGGTGTTCCTGGGGCGATGGGACGGGGAGTACTGTCACTACTCCTTCGTGACAGCCGCCCGCCGATACCGTAAGGTGTTTCCCGTGATGGAAGGCGGGCGGGCCCTGTTGATCGGGCCCTGCCTGACCGACGAGCGATTCCGCGGACGGTCGATCTTCCCCCGCGTGCTCCAGCATATCGTCTCGACGCTGAGCGGGCAGGGCGTCGGCCCGTTCTACATCCACGCCGCCCCCGGCAATCATGCCAGCCTGCGGGCGATCGAGAAGGCGGGGTTCTCCCGGCTGGGGACGTGGGCGGGGACGCGTTGGCTGTTCGACGCCCGCGTGCGAAGTGAACGGGTCGGGGACTGATCGGCCGGCCCGGCGGAGAGGGTGTTCTGGAGACGGTTATGTGGGACAGCATGGAACGGCACCTGGCCCTGTACGAGGCCCGCGGAGAGCCGTGCGTCATCGAGGACGGGAAGATCTGGCGGCGCTACCGCGAGGGGATCATGGCCCTCGGGCCGTTCAACCTGGACTACTCGGTGTCGCCGTCGGTCGCCCGGAAGGTGATGTCGAGGCTGGGCGGGCAGTTCGTGATGACCACCAACGGCTTTTCCGGCGGTCCGGCCCAGGGCGAGTGGTACGCGGTGATCTGTCAGGAGTTCACGCCGCTGGAGGCGTACAGCTCCAAGCGCCGCAGCGAGATCCGCCGCGGATTGCGGAACTGCCAGGTCCGGCGGATCGACGCCGATTATCTCATCGCGCACGGATACGAGGTGTTCCTGGCCGCCTACGATCGGTACGCCGGGCGGGGCGGGCCGTCGTGGGACGAGGCGGCGTTTCAGAAGTACGTCCGGCTCGCGGGCCAATACGACGACGTGGTCCACTTCTGGGGCGTCTTTCACAACGACCGGTTCGTGGCCTTCGGCCTCAATGACATCTTCGATCGCATCGAGGCCATGTACTTTATGATCAAGATCCGCCCGGACGCGCTGGACCTGTACCCGGTGTACGCCCTGCTGTATGCCATGGACGAGTATTACCTCGACCAGCAGGGCTTCGAGTACGTCAACGACGGCTGGCGGGCCGTCGTGCATCAGACCGGCATCCAGGACTTCCTGGTGAAGAAGTTCAATTTCCGGCGCCAATACAGCCGCCTGGATGTCCACTATGCCCCCTGGCTGAAGGCGGCTGTGACCTGCGCCTATCCCCTGCGCGGATTGCTGGGGAAGGTATCGCCCCGGGCCCGGTCGCTATTCGAGCTGGAGCGGCTTCGGAGATCGTGCCGGTCGTGCGTCGCTGCCCCGGCGGACGGACGATGACAGGGAGACCCGCGGGACAGTGAACGTTTCGATCGTTATCCCGATGCGGAACGAGGAGGCCTTCGTGGGCCGGTGCCTGGAGTCCGTCCTGGCGCAGTTGGACGGGCCGGAGGAGTTCGAGGTGCTGTGCGTGGACGGGGCCAGCACGGACCGGACGCGCGGGATCGTGGCGGGCTATGCGCAGAAGGACCCGCGGGTGAAGCTGGTGGACAACCCCGCCAAGATCGTCCCGGCCGGGATGAACAAGGCGATCGGCGAGGCGGCGGGGGAGGTGGTTATCCGCCTGGACTGCCACGCCCAGTACGCCCCGGACTACATCCGCAACTGCCTGGCGGTGCTGGAGCGGACGGGGGCGGACAACGTCGGCGGGTACATGCAGACCCGGCCGGCGGAGGAGACGCCGACGGGGCGGGCCATCGCCGCCGCCACCTCCAGCCGGTTCGGCGTGGGGGGATCGACGTTCCGGACCGGCGGGGGGGAGATGGAGGTGGACACGGTCCCCTTCGGCTGCTTCCGCCGCGACGTGTTCGAGCGGTTCGGCCTGTACGACGAGCGCCTCGTCCGCAACCAGGACATCGAGCTGAACAGCCGGATCCGCACCGGCGGCGGGCGGATCGTGATCTCGCCGGAGATTCGCCTGACGTACTACAACCGGTCCACGTTCGCGGGGATGCGGCAGCAGGCGTTCCACAACGGCCTGTGGAACCCGTACACCCTGTACCTTGTCGGCGGCGGGCTGAGGCTGCGCCACCTGATCCCGCTGGGGTTCGTGCTGAGCCTGTTGGCCCTGGCGGCGGTGGGGGTGTTCTTCCGGCCGGCGTGGGCGGTCCTGGCGGCGGAGCTGGCGGCGTACCTGGCGGCAGGGGGCGTCTTCGCCGTCAAGGCCGCGCGGGAGGAGGGGGTATCGGCCCCGCGGGTGCTGGCGGCGTTCGTCCAGTTGCACCTGGCCTACGGGATCGGCTCGCTGTGGGGGGTGGTGACCGCCCCGATCAAGTTCGGCCGGGGGCGGTCGAAACGCGTGGGGGTGGCCCTCGCCGACCGTCGGGATTGATGCCGACGGAGATAGAGGACCGCGGGGGCTCGCTGCGAAACCGCAAGCGTTGCCGGCCGGGCCCGACTGCGCCGGGGTCCGGGCTGCTGGTGGTGTCACGGCGCGCTGCCGGTGGCGCCCCACATACGGAAGGCCTGTCGGTACGAGCCGGCAACGCTTGTGGTTTCGCAACCTGTTGATCCGGACCGAGACCCCTCTCACCGGGACCGGGCGACCTCTTCCAGCAGGGAGGCGAACTCGGGCAGGAGGATCGCCCGGTCGTACTTCGTCTCGGCCAGTTGGCGGGATTGGCGGCCCATCCGCTCGCGCGTTGCCGGGTCGTCCAGAAGGGTCGCGATCGCCCGGGCGCAGTCGGCGGCGTCGCCGGCGCGGTAGTCCAGGCCGATCCCGCCCTCCTCGACGATCCGGCTGCACTGGCCGGGGATCGTGTTCAGCACCGCCAGCCCGGCGGCCATGTACCAGAAGATCTTGTTGGGCAGGTAGATCATCGCCTCCGGGAAGCTGGCGTTGAAGCCCACGTCGCACCGGCTCATCAGGGCGGCCCAGGCGGGGAAGTCCATGAAGCCCGCCAGCGTGACGTTGGCCAGGCCTTCCGCGGCCACGATTCGCCCGGCCTCCTCGGCCAGCTCCCCTTGACCGGTGACGAACAGGCGGAGACGATCGAAATCCTCACGCCCCCGCAGATGAGCAAAGGCCCGCAGGATGGTCAGGCAGTCGTAGCTGCGGTTGAGGCTGCCGGAGTAGATCAGCCAGACGTGCCCATCGGGCTTGGTCCGGTCCGGGCCCGCCCCGGCCTTTGCGGCCCGGTCGAATCCCGCCAGATCCACCCCCAGCGGGACCGTGGCTGTGGTCTGCGACCGCCCGCTGCGGGCGGCCGCCTGGCGGACGTACTCGTCGGCCACGCCGACAATCGCGTCGGCGGCGGCATAGGCCTCATTGCCGGCCCGGTACCACGGCGAAAGCAGACACCGGAACAGGCCCCGCAGGGGCCCCGGCGCCAGGCGTAGAAACGTCTCCGGCCAGGCGTCCTGCACGTCCACGACGAACCCGGCCTCGACGCTCCGGGCGAACCGGCCCGCCTGCCTGGCCAGAAACGGCGGAGGGGCGCTCGCCAGGACGACGTCGGGCCTGCGCGCCTCCTTGGGGGCGAGGTCGGTGAATCCCCTCGCCAGCGCGCGGTGGTTCCGCAGGCGGGCGATGCTGACGTTCCGGCTGTAGGGCGGCGCGGGCAGGAACCGCACGCCGATGCCCGCTTCCCGGCAGGCGTCCGCCAGCAGGTCCTGATCGACCGGGCGCTTGAACCGATGCGAGAAGCTGCTGGTCCACCAGGTGACCTCGTGGCCGCGTCGGGTCAGGACTTCCGCCAGGCCGGCGTACCGGCCCTGCTGCTCCGGGTCGCCCGGCAGCGGGTCGAACGGGTTGACCAGCCAGACGTTCAGGGCTCTCTCCCCTGGCGGCGCTGGGCGACCAGTGCCTTCACGCGCTCGGCCACCGTCCGGACGAACTCGTCCACGGAGTGTTGTCTGGCGAAGGTATAGCCGCCCCGGATGCATTCCCGGCGGAACGGGCCGTCGTCGACGAGGCGGGCAATGCCCTCCGCCAGCTTCTCGGGGGCCAGCGGGGGGACGAGCACGCCCCGGCTTCCCTCCTCGAGCATCTCCGGCACGTTGCCCACCGCGGTCGCCACCACCGGCAGGCTGTGGGCCATCGCCTCCAGGACGACCTTGGGCGAGCCCTCGCTGATCGACGGCAGCACGAAGATGTCCGCGGCGTTGAACAGGGCGTTGAGCGGCGGGCCCATGCGGACGTACCCGTGGAACCAGACCTGCCCCGACAGGCCCAGCTCGTCGCCCAGCTTCTGGAGGTCGCTCCGGATCGCGCCCTCCCCGGCCACGTCCACGCGGACCTGCACGCCCCGGTCCCGCAGCAGCCCGGCTGCCCGCAGCAGGTCGTCCACGCGCTTCTCCGGGCGGAGGTAGCCCACGTACAGCAGGCGGATCGGGCCGTCGCGGCAGGTGTCTTCCCGGCCGAAGTAGTCCTCCTCGGCCAGCGCCGAGGTGACCACCCCCTCGACGTTGGGCGTGATCCGCCGAATCCGCTCGCAGACGGCCTGGCCGCTGGCGAAGGCGAAGTTGCGCCGCACGATGTACTTCTGGATCGCGAACTCCAGCCCATACGCCGCCCGGGCGAACCAGCCTTTCGGGCCGCGGTACTTGGGGCTGGTCCGGATGATCTCGAACGGGTCCGAAGCGAAGTGGTAGAGGAACGGGCAGCGTTTCGGCGTCAGCAGGTACAGCAGGTACGCCAGCGGGGCGGTCCCCCGCGCGATCACCGCGTCCAGCCCCCGTGCGTGCCGGCGGAACGCCCGCCAGATGCGAAAGGCCTTGCGGTACGCCTGGGCGTGGGTCATGAAGAACGGCAGGGGAACCACGGTGAGGTTGCCGGCCAAGAGCGGATGGCCCGAGAAGTAGGTATCCTCCGCCGTCGTCGGGGCGAAGACGGTGACCTGGTCGAAGTGCCGCGCCAGCCCGTTGAGATACCGGGCAAACGGGCCGTAGGTGTCGTAGCCGGCGCCGTCGGTGTGGACGGGCTCTTGATAGACTCCCAGGTGCATCAAAGGCGTTCCGTATGACAGGGCTATCGGCACGCCGCCAGGGCTTCGGTGAGGACATCGCGGACGCGGGCCACCTGGCCTTCGGTGATGTTGGCGAAGAAGGGCAGGGCCATCGTGCGTTCGGCGATCCGTTCGGTGACGGGGAAGTCGCCCTCGGCCGTCCCGAGCAGGTCCATCACGTACGGCTGGAGGTGGATCGGCACGAAATAGGGCGCGCAGCCCACGCCGTGGTCCTTGAGGTAGTCCATGACGGCGTCGCGCTGGTCGCGCGTGAACTCGTCGGCCAGGCGGATGACGTAGACGAACCAGCTTGCCTGATCCGGTTCGGCCATGGGGGGCCGGTGGACGCCCTCGACGTCGGCGAGCGCCTGGTTGTACAGGCCGGCGGCGCGGCGGCGCTTGGCGAGGATGTTGTCGAGGCGTTTCATCTGGGCCTCGCCGAGGGCGGCGGCGATGTCGCTGAGGCGGTAGTTGAACCCGAGCCGGGCGTGGCTGAGCCAGGCGGAGGTGGCGCGTCCCTGGTTGCGGAGGGAGACGCACAGGTCGCGGACCTCGTCGTTGTCGGTGACGATGACGCCGCCCTCGCCGGTGGTGATCTGCTTGTTGGGGTAGAAGGCGAAGACGCCGCCGTCGCCGAAGCCGCCGGCGGGCCGGCCGCCGAGGATGCCGCCGAGGGCCTCGCAGCAGTCCTCGATCATCGCCAGCTCGTGGCGGCGGGCGATCTGCTCGTAGCGGTCGAAGTGCGCCATGTTGCCGAAGACCTCCACGGGCAGCAGGGCGCGGGTGCGGGGGGTGATGGCGGCCTCGATGGCGTCGGGATCCATGTTGTAGCTGTCGGGGTCGACGTCGACCAGCACGGGCGTGGCCCGCTCGAACAGGACGCAGTTGGTGGTGGCGACGAAGGAAAACGGCGTGGTGATGACCTCATCGCCCGGCCCGATGTCCAGCGAGCGGACCAGCAGGTGCAGCCCGCTGGTGCCGGAGTTGACGGCGATGCCGTGCTTCCTGCCGGCGCGGCGCGCGACGGCCTGCTCGAAGGCCTCGGTGCGGGGCCCGATGCTCAGTCGGGGGGTGCGCAGCACGGCCTGGACGGCCTCTCGCTCGGCGTCGGTGATGTCCGGGGAGGACAGCGGCACGGGTTCGGTGGCGTCGGGCATTCGCGTCGGTCCTGTCTGATTGAGCTTGCGACGGCCTGCGCGATCCGCCGGCGGCGGATGGCCCTCATTCCAGGCACGAACGGATCGGCGGGGCTGTTCCGCGTTGGGCCGTCAGTAAAGGTTTATCGGCAAGAGCCTTGAGCGTCTTTGGGTCGGGTGCGGCGCCGCGCCGCGCCGCGCACAGGCCTGCTGCTGGGACGCGGGCATTCTATCGGCGCCGGCGGCGGGGGTTCCATCGAAAACCGCCCGGCCGCTCGCCCGTCGGACGGCGGGGGAAGGAAAGTTTTGACAGGCCGTCCCGCGCCTGTATAGATTCCTCTGATCGGCGTGGCGTGATGCCGGTTTTCAGGCGGGCGGATGTGATGATAACGGCGTTGGACATGCTGGCGGTGGCGTCGACCCCGCCGAAGTACACCTTCACGCAGGTCCTGGAGGCCTATGGGTGGGTGGCGGCGGTGAGCTTCGCCGTGTCGGCCGCGGCCACGCCGGCGGTCCGCGCGCTGGCGCTTCGGTTAAAGATCGTGGACAAGCCGGACGGATTCCTCAAGCCGCACCAGAGGCCGATCGCCTACGGCGGGGGGATCGGGGTTTACCTGGGCTGGGTGGCCGGGATGATCGTGCTGCTGCCGCGGATCGATCCTGGTCGGACGTGGGTGCTCGGGCTGACCATCTCCAGCGGCGTGGTGCTTGCGGTCGGCCTGGCGGACGACCTGTTCGACATCAAGCCGAAGCTCAAGCTGGCCGGTCAGGTCCTGGCGGCGGCGGTCCTGCTGGCGTTCGGGATCGGTCAGGACGTCTTCCTGCTGATCCTCCAGTCGCTGCAGGTGTTCTGGCCGGCGATCACCTGCCCGCAGTGGCTGGTGCTGGCGCTGTCGGTGCCGATGACGATCCTGCTGGTGGTGGCCACCTGCAACGCCACGAACCTGCTGGACGGCATGGACGGCCTGTGCACCGGCGTGACGGGGATCATCTCGGTCATGTTCCTGCTGCTGGCGACGCACCTGGCGATGTACGCCTACAGCGAGCCCACCGACCAGGTCCGCGTCGTGGTCGCCCTGGCGATGGCCGGGGCGGTCTGCGGGTTCCTGCCCTACAACTTCTCCCCCGCCACCATCTTCCTCGGCGACGCCGGCAGCATGCTGCTGGGGTTCTTCGCCGCCGCGATGATGCTGATGTTCGGCGAGCGGGGCATCGTGCGGTGGGTGCTGGGCGCGGTGATGATCTTCGGGCTGCCGATCCTGGACACCTCCCTGGCGCTGATCCGGCGAATCCGCCTGGGCCATCCCATCTTCAGCGGCGACCGCAGTCACCTGTACGACCAGCTCGTGGACCGCGGGTTCTCCGTCAACCAGACGGTGGCGATCTGTTACGGGCTGTCGATCTTCTACGGCCTGACGGGCTTGGCGATCATCCTCATCCGCACCCGGTACGCCTTCGTGATCTACCCGGCTGTGGCGGCGGTGACCTTCTATCTCTGCCACCGGTGGGGATTCCTCAAGCCGCCGCAGGAAACCCCCCTCGAATACGCGGGGGAGGCCCCAGACCGATCCCCGGACTCCTAGAGCAGTCGTGGCCGCGGCTGGTCTTTGGCATGATCGGGCAAGAGACGCCTGACCGTGGCGCCCCCGGGCGTCAGTTGGTCGAGGCGGCGGGCGCGGGCTGGGTGCTGCCGGGCGGGTTCAGCGGGGTGTACTCGGGGACGGTCCGGCGGAGGCCTTCGATGATCCGGTCGCGGTCGGGGCAATTGGCCAGGGACTCGAACATCTCCATCGCCTCCTGGACCCGCTGCCATTCCACGGGGCAGTGCTTCCAGATCTTGACCTTCGGATGCACGGTGGGGGCGATGTCCTCGCCGTCGGTGCGGAGCTCCTCGAAGAGCTTCTCGCCCGGGCGCACGCCCGTGAAAACGATGTCGATGTCCTCGCCCACCCGCAGCCCGGAGAGGGTGATCATGTCCCGGGCCAAGTCGACGATCTTGACCGGCTCGCCCATGTCCAGCAGGAAGATCTGCCCGCCGTGCCCGGTCGCGGCCGCCTGGAGGACGAGCTGCGAGGCCTCGGGGATGGTCATGAAGTACCGGGTCATCTCCGGGTCGGTCACGGTGACGGGCCCGCCGGTGCGGATCTGGCGCTCGAAGGTGGGCACGACGGAGCCGGCTGACCCCAGCACGTTGCCGAAGCGCACGGACTTGAACTGTGTCCGGCAGTCGTTTCGGCCGTTGAGGCTCTGGGTGTAGATTTCGGCGATGCGCTTGGTGCAGCCCATGATGGAGGAGGGGTTGACCGCCTTGTCGGTGGAGATCTGGACGAACTCGGCCGCGTCGAACTCGCAGGCGGCGTCGGCGACGTTGCGGGTGCCGAAGATGTTGTTCTTGATCGCCTCGCAGGGGTTGAGCTCCATCAGCGGCACGTGCTTGTGGGCGGCGGCGTGGATGATCACCTCCGGGCGGAGCGCCCCGAAAACGGTCATCACGCGCTTCCGGTCGTAAATGTCGCAGATCACCGGGACCAGGTCGAGGTCGGGGTGGGAGCGTTTCAGCTCGTTGCTGACGTCGAAGAGGTTGTTCTCGGCCTGCTCCAGCAGGATCAGTTGCGCGGGGGCGAACAGGCAGACCTGGCGGCACATCTCGGCGCCGATGGAGCCCCCGGCGCCGGTGATCAGGACCCGCCGGCCGGCGAGGAACTGCCCAACGGCCTCGGTGTCCAGCTCGACGGCCTCGCGCCCGAGGAGGTCCCTGATCTCGACCTTGCGGATCTGGCTGGCGGTGACGCGCCCGTCGATCAGGTCGTTCATCGAGGGCAGGGTCTGGAAGTGCAGCTTGGTGCCCCGGCACTTCTCGATGATCCGCCGGAGCTCCTTCTGGGTGGCCGAGGGCACGGCGATGAGGATCTCGTCGATCGATTCGTCTTCGCAGATGCTCTTGATGTCGTCGGTGGTCCCCAGCACGGGAATGCCGTGGATGAAGATTCCCTTCTTGTTGGGGTCGTCATCGACCAGGCCGATCACGCGGTAGCGCTCCACGCGCATCTTGTGGATCTCGCGGAGGAGCGTCTCGCCGGCGTTGCCGGCCCCGACCACCAGGACGCGCCGGACGCCCTCGGCCGAGATGGGCCGCAACTCCTCCCGGTACAGCCGCACGCCCAGCCGCGCGGTGGAAATCAGGAACACCGTGACCATGAAGTCCAGCACGAGGACGCCGTCGCTGTAGTCGAACAGCGGCTTTCTCAGCAGCATTCTGGGCAACCAGTGCAGCAGGACGACCGCCAGGTAGGCGATCATCAGGCAGATCCAACTGGCCAGGAGGATGTTGGCGATGTCACGGATGCCGGCGTATTGCCACCAGCCGCGGAAGAGCTTGACCTGGCCGAAGACGATGGACTTGCCGACCAGGACGAACGGCAGCCACCAGAGGTACTGGTTCACGAACCAGCTGTAGAAGCTGGGGGCCTCCTCGTGCCGTGCGGCTTGGAACCACAGCAGACCCGCCACCAGCAGGGCCAGGGCGAACAGGATGTTGTGGACAACCAGGTTAAACAGCAGCCGGTGGCGGACGATCAGATCCATGAACCACCGACCGTTGCCGGTTTCCTCCGGCCCCCGTCGGGCCGGATCAGGTCTTGTACTGTCTTCAGCCATTTTCACTCATGCCGTGACGGCGGCGGGGGCGTGCGCGTGGGCCGCACCGGTGCCGTTCCCGTCCGTCCTCACGGCGCAATGCAAGGGGTAGTAAGCACTTCACACTTATCGGGCCAGGAGTGCCACGGCTTTAGCGCCGGGCCCCGCGTCGTTCACGGGGCGGGGGGGTCCTTCGGGGGTGCGCTCGGGGTCGCCCCGAGTGTGCCGGGTGCGGGTGCGCCCCGTGCGGCCTGGTCGGCGGCGCCGGCCGGTCGGGAGGCCGGTGGGACGGGCTCGTCCGGGGCGGACGGGTCCACCT
>DASRZG010000513.1:0-6209 GCA_035686585.1 Phycisphaerae bacterium | reverse complement strand
ATCCCCCAACCGCCGGCCCCGGCGATAGTCTTCGGGCCGGCGCTGGTGCAGCCGGGTGCAGGCATCGACACCACGAAGCTTCAGCAACGCCAGCATCAGGAACGAGCCGTAGCAGCGGTCGAAGACCACCACGTCGCCGGCTTCCAGGCGGTCCAGAAGGCTCCGCAGCAGCGCCGTCTCGCCGGTCTCCTTGCCCTCATACGGCCCGATGGCCAGGTCGTGAATGGCGGCGGTGGCCAGCGACAGGAGACGCGGCGTAGTTGCAAATTAGTTGCAAATCGCCGTCTTTCGCCACCTAGCCAAAAAAGAAGGACAGGCTTAAATGCCTGTCCCTTAAGACGTTGCCGACACTAGCGGGGGTGGGATTCGAACCCACGACCTCCGGGTTATGAGCCCGACGAGCTACCAGACTGCTCTACCCCGCGGTCGTGCATCAATTGTAGCGCACGCCAGGGAGGGTGTCAAAGGTTTTTTTGGCAGGTATTTCCGGTAAGTGGCCGGGCGGGGATCCGGGGGCTGGGGGCTCCGTGGCCGGCGTTGGCGGCCTGCCTGCCGGCAGGCAGGGCGGCCGGGCGGGGGTTGGGAAGAGGCCGACGCGGCCAGGGACGGACGGCGGGTTGTTTGAGGCGCGGAAATCGCTATCATGGGAGACTCGTGCCGGCGGCCGGAGGGCGGGGCCGTCCGGCCGGGCGAGGAAGGAGACGGGACGTATGGCGTCGGACCGGCGGTTCCGGGCGAGGCGCGGCTGCCGGGCCGCCGCGAAGCCGCCGCGGGCGGGTCCGGCCTGGGCTTGAGATGCTTCGATTCGAGGTCTATCACGACGGCCGGTTGGCCGAGCACGTGAACCTGTCCGGCGCGTACGTGTTCGGGCAGGACCGGATTCCCGTGCGCGCGGACCTGGCGGCGGCGAAGGGGCAGATTCGCTGTCTGAAGCGCGGCCCGGGCGCCTGCGGGCTGGCGCTGCTGTGGGAGGCGGGGGAGGCGGGGACGTTCCTGCTGTCCACCACCCGCCTGGCCGACCGCAAGAAGCCGTACAACCTGACCGTCGAGCTCCTCCGCTCGCAGATGAAGCGCCTGATCCAGAAGCGCGAGGACTGGGGCCTGTTCGACTACGCCGACGCCGCCGAGCTCAACACCGAGTTCGAGCGGATTCGCGCCCAGTTCGTCGAGGCGGTCAAGTGCCGCGACGCGGCGGCCGCGGCGGCGGTGGCCGACGTCGCCCTGCCGGAGGCGGTGGTGCTGGGGGAAAAGATGGCCCTGTTCCACGCGGACATCCTGCTGGCGCGGCGCCGGGCGAGCGCGGCGGCGGCGCGGGTGGGCTTCGGCTGCGTGGTGGACCTGCTCAGCGGCACGGAACGGTTCCGCCGGCTGATCGCCGAGTCGTTTGACCTGGTGTCGATCCCGCTGTCGTGGAAGAAGCTGGCGGCGAAGGAGCGGGAGTACCGCTGGGAGCACGTGGACGACTGGGTGAACTGGGCGACGGCCAACCGCCGGGTGGTGCACGCCGGCCCGCTGGTGAGCTTCGACCCGGACGACGTGCCGCAGTGGCTGTACATCTGGGAGCACGACTACGAGTCGCTGCGGGAGATGATCTACGAGCACCTGCACCGGGTGGTCAAGCGGTACGAGCAGAAGGTCCGCCTGTGGAAGGTGGCGTCGGGGCTGCACGCGCACAACACGTTCAACCTGAGCTTCGAGCAGATCATGGAGCTGACGCGGATGAGCTGCTCGGTGGTCAAGAAGCTCGCCCCGCGGTCGGCGGTGCTGATCGAGCTGGTGATGCCGTGGGGGGAGTACTACGCCCGGAACCAGCGGACGATCCCGCCGATGCTGTACGCGGACATGGCCGTCCAAAGCGGGATCAAGTTCGACGGGTTCGGCGTGCAGTTGTACCAGGGGGTGCCGCAGGACGGGCTGTACGTCCGCGACCTGGCGCAGATATCGGCCTTGCTGGACGAGTTCGTGGGCCTGGGCATGCCGGTGCACATCACGGGCATGCAGGTGCCCTCGGCCATTTCCGCCGACGCGTGGGACGCGTGGGAGGGCAAGTACCGCCCCTCCGACGGCGGGCGGTGGCACGTGGCGTGGAACCAGCGGCTCCAGGCGGAATGGCTCCAGTTCGTCTGCCGGGTGGCGTTGAGCAAGCCGTTCGTGGACAGCATCTGCTGGCGCGACCTGGCCGACTACGAGGGCCACTACCTTCCGCACGGCGGGCTGTGCCGCAACGACCTGACGCCCAAGGCCGCCTACCGCGAGCTGCGGGCGTTCCGGGCGATGATGCGCCGGCCGCTCGATGCGCCGGAGGGGGCGTCCTCGTCGGCCGAGGGTGTGTTCCCGGTCGAGGAAGAGCCGCCGGCGGCGGAGGTGTCGTCATGACGGCCTCGGCGGACGCGCCGGCGCGGGTCGGATTGTGGAGTCGCGAAGATTGTCTGGCCCTGGCGGTGCTGGCGGGGGCGTGGTGCGCGGCCGTGGCGCTGGCCTCGGTCGGCAAGGTGGCGCTGGGCGAGCCGATCCGTGTGGATGCCGGGCGCGTGGCGCGGGTGCGGGAGCGGATCGACCCGAACACCGCGACGGTGGCGTCGCTGCGCCGCGTGCCGACGATCGGGCAGGCCAAGGCCAGGGCCATCGTCGCCTTTCGTGCGCGGGCGGGCGGGGCGATCGTGTTTCGTCGCGGCGAGGACCTGACGGCCGTGCCGGGCATCGGGCCCGGGACCGTCCGCCAAGCGGCCGGGGCGTTGTCCTGGCCGGAAGAACCGCCCGCCGCGGGCGGTCCTTGAGGGGGTGCGCCGACCATGGCCCGAGCCGGACGCGACCTCCAGACGACCCTCGCGGGGTATCTCGACAAGACCCACCGCCCGCTGAACTGCCTGCTGTTCGTGCTGCCGCTGCTGGCGGCGTACGAGGCGGGAGCGGTGTTTTTCGGGGAAATGTTGCGGGCGTCGGCGGACATGACGGCGCTGCTGAGACTGTTCGGTGCCAGGGGGGCGTTGTGGCCGGCGGTGGTGGTGGTGGGGGTGCTGCTGGCCTGGCACGTCTGGACGCGTCAGCGGTGGCACGTGGACGCCGAGACGCTGCTGGGGATGGTGGTCGAGAGCGTGCTGTGGGCGGCGCCGCTGGTGCTGATGTCTCACGTGCTGAGCCGGCTGGCGCCGCCGAGCCCGTGGGCGGCGTCGGCGCTGCTGGCGGCGGCGCCGCGGCAGCAGGCGGTCAATGTGCTGGTGGGCCTGGGGGCGGGGGTGTACGAGGAGTTCCTGTTCCGCCTGGGGGCGCTGGGGCTGTTTCTGCTGGTGTGCGTGAAGTGGGCCCATGCCCGCCGCAAGCCGATGATCGTGATCGGGGCGATCGTCACGTCGGTGCTGTTCAGCCTGTACCATTTTATCGGCGTGCCGCAGTTCCACGGGATGCGGTTCGTGTTCTACGCGGCCGCCGGGGGCTACCTGGCGACGATGTACGTCCTCCGCGGCTTCGGCGTGGCGGTGGGGGTGCACGCCTTCTACAACATCCTGGCGGCGGTGCTGCGGGGGTAAGGGGGCGAATCGCACCTCGAGCCACGGGTCTCCCACACGGACGGACGTACCCCTATTTCGCCCCCGGCCCTTGTGGCCGGGGGTTGACCGTGGGCGACCTTGTGCGCACAGGGTTGGGAGGATTAGCCCCCGGCCACGAGGGCCGGGGGCGAAATAGCGGGCGCGGATTGCGCGTTGCGAGGGAAGCGCGGTGGGCTTAGACTTCGCGGGCACAAGGAGGCCGCAACGTGAACGCGGACAACGTCACACCCGCCACGCCGGAATCTGTTTTCGACAAGCCCCTGCGCTGGGCGCAGCTCACGCTGGTGGCGGACGATCCGGGCAGGTTCAGCGTGTCGTTCTGGCTGGACTACTTCCGGCGGACGCGGGTGGAGGGGGTGTGCCTGTCGGCAGGGGGGTGCGTGGCGTTCTATCCCACGGACGTACCGCTGCACTACCGCAGCCCGTGGCTGGGCGAGTCCGACCCGTTCGGCGAGCTGGTGGCCGGCTGCCGGGAGATGGGCATGGTCGTGGTCGCCCGCACCGACCCGCACGCCTGCCACCAGGACATGTTCGACGCCCACCCGGAGTGGATCCACGTCGACGCCGAGGGCAATCCCCGCCGGCATTGGTCCCACCCGGACTACTGGGTGACGTGTGCCTTCGGCGGATACAACTTCGAGTTCATGACCGAGGTCACCAAGGAGATCGTCGCCCGCTACAGGGTGGACGGGGTGTTCTCCAACCGGTGGGCCGGCTCGGGGCGGTGCTTCTGCCGGCACTGCCAGGACAGCTTCCGCGCCGCCACCGGCATGGACCTGCCCCGCACCGACGATCCGCAGGACCCCGCCCGCCAGGGGTACCACCTCTGGCGGCAGGAGCGGCTGTTCGAGCTGTGGCGGCTGTGGGACGCCGAGATCAAGAAGATCAACCCGGCCGGGGCGTTCCTGCCCAACTCCGGCGGCGGGGCGATGTCGGACCTGGACATGGCCTACGTCGGCAAGGCCGCCCCGATGATGGTGGCCGACCGCCAGGGCCGGCACGGGCTGGTGGCACCGTGGGCGGCGGGCAAGAACGGCAAGGAATACCGGGCCGCCCTGGGCAACAAGCCCGCAGCCGGGCTGTTCTCGGTGGGCCTGGAAGAGCCCTACCGATGGAAGGATGCCGTCCAGGCCGGCGCCGAGACCCGGGTCTGGGTGGCGGACGGCATCGCCCAGGGCCTGCGGCCGTGGTATTGCAAGTTCTCCGGCTTCCTGCAC
The DNA here is from genome assembly GCA_035686585.1 of Phycisphaerae bacterium. Taxonomy (GTDB): domain Bacteria; phylum Planctomycetota; class Phycisphaerae; order SM23-33; family SM23-33; genus DASRZG01. The sequence continues at coordinate 1,444 of DASRZG010000513.1, read as the reverse complement.
GATGAGCGGTGGCTGGAGCCGGTGGAGGAGATCTTCACCTGGCACGCCGCCAACGCCCGGTACTTCCGGCACGAGGCCAACCTCGCCGACATCGGCGTGGTGTACTCGCAGCAGACCGCCCATTTCTACGGCGGGCCCGCCAAGTGGGAGAAGGTCGAGGCGCATACCCTCGGCGTCTACCAGGCGCTGGTCGAGGCCCGGCTGCCGTTCGAGATGGTCCACGACGGGCTGCTGGAGGCGCCGCGGCTGGCGGGTCTGAAGGTGCTGATCCTGCCCAATATCGCCGCCCTGTCCGACGAGCAGTGCCGGCAGTTGGCGGACTTCGTGGCCGCCGGCGGGTCGATCGTGGCCACGCACGAGACCAGCCTGCACGACGAGCGGGGCCGGCGGCGCGCCGACTTCGGCCTGGCGGACCTTTTCGGCGTCTCGGTCGCCGGCGAGGCCGAGGGGCCGATAAAGAACGCCTACCTCCGCCTGCACCATCCCCACCCCGTGCTGGCGGGGCTGGGGGACGCCCCGCGGATCATCCACGGCGTGAACCGCATCCCCGTGACGGCGCGGGCGGAGTTTCCCGAGATGCCGGTGACGCTGATCCCGTCGTACCCCGATCTGCCGATGGAGGAAGTCTACCCGCGGGCCGAGCCGGACGGAGCGGCCGAGCTGTTCCTGCGGCAGACCGGCGGCGGGCGGGTGGCGTACTTCAACTGGGACATCGACCGGTCCTTCTGGGAGATCCTCGCCCCCGACCACGGGACGCTGCTGGCCAACACCGTCCGCTGGGCCCTGGGGGCCGAGCCCCCGGCCACGGTCACGGGGCTGGGCATGCTGGACGTGGCCGTCTGGCGGCAGCGGGACTCCGTCACCGTCCACATGGTCAACCTGACCAACCCCATGACGATGAAAGGCCCGTACCGCCAGATCATCCCCAGCCCGCCGCAGCACGTCCGGCTTCGCCTGCCGGCCGGGGCCAGGGTGGCGGGCGCCCGGCTGCTCGTCGCCGGGGAGCCCTTACAGGTCCGGGTCGCCGACGGATTCCTGGAGGCGGACATCCCGCCGATCGGCGTGCATGAGGTGCTGGCGGTGGATCTGGGGTCCTGAGTGGCGTGGGGCTCTCCGAGTGGGGGCGTTGGGATTTTCGGAAGGCGGAACCCCCGGCCACGAGGGCCGGGGGCGAAATAGCGTTGCGATCGTTTGAGTCCGATGCCAGCAGCGCGACCCGGGTCTACCGCCTCACGGCGGCGGGGGCTTGGTCGGCTTCGGCGGCGTGTTCGATGTCGGCTTCGGAGAGGATGCCGCCTTGCTCGCGCAGCCGGGCCTGGAGTGTGGCCACGTCGAGCGCCCGCGGCGTGACGTTGCCGGCCAGCGACAACGCGGCGGCGGTGCCGGCGGCTTCGCCCATGCCGAGGCAGGGGACCATCACGCGGATTGAGCCGAGGGCGACGTG
>DASRZG010000512.1:0-6197 GCA_035686585.1 Phycisphaerae bacterium | reverse complement strand
CTCGTTCGCGGGCGAGATGGCCCCGGACGTTCTCGTTGAGGCCAAGTTGGTGACGAACGCCGTCGAGGGCGACTTTGCCGCCCGCTCGGCCGGGCGGCCGGTCCGGCCGATCAACCTGGATCCCGGATACGTGGAGCCGTCCAAGCTGGTCCTGGCGAGCATGAAGAACTTCTCGCATCGCATCTACCTGGGGCGGGGCGTGTACGCCGAGGTGACGCTGCTGTACCAGAAGGGGCGGTGGACGCCCCTGCCCTGGACGTTCCCCGACTATGCCTCCCCACGCTATCACGGTTTCCTGGACGAGGTACGGGCCCGCCTGCGGAAGGAGAAGCGGGCATGACGATGTGGGTCGCGCTGGCGGCGTTCGCGGTGGCGGCGGCCCTGGCCGCGCTGGCGACGCCGATCACGCAGCGGCTCGCCCGCCGGCTCGGTGTCCTGGACATCCCCTCCGGGCACAAGGCGCACGGCGTGCCGGTGCCTCTGCTCGGCGGCTGCGCTATCTTCGCGGCGATGCTCCTGCCGGCGATGCTGGCGCTGGCGGCGGCGACGGTCTGGGCCGACCAGGGCGCCGCCCCCGCATGGCTGCCCGCCGAGCTGGAGGTCCATGTTCCCGGGGCGGCCGCGATGGCCCCCATGGCGATGATCATCCTCGCCGGGGCGCTGGCGCTGCATGTTCTGGGGCTGGTGGACGACTGCAGGGACCTGGGACCCTGGGTGAAGCTCGTGGCCGAGGTGGCGATCACGACCGCGGTGGTCCTGTTCTGCCGGAGGGTGCGGGTCCTGACCGTGCTGGGCGAGCCGCTCAGCTCGATCCTCACGGTGGTCTGGCTGGTGGCGATCACCAACGCGTTCAACTTCCTGGACAACATGGACGGTTTGTCGGCGGGGGTGGCGGCGATCTGCGCCGCGGCGCTGCTGGGCACGGCCTCGTCGCTGGAAGACCAACTGTTCGTCTGCGCCGGGCTCGGGGTCCTGCTCGGGGCCCTGGCGGGGTTTCTGCCGTATAACTTCCATCCCGCAAGATCGTTCATGGGCGACGCGGGATCCCTGGTGATCGGGTACCTTCTGGCCGTCCTGAGCTGCCTGACGACGTACGTGGCGCCCGGGCAGACGTACTACCTGTACGGGATCTTCGTCCCCCTGGTCCTGATGGCGGTTCCGATCTATGACACCGTCAGCGTGATCCTCCTGCGGATCCGCGACCGGCGAAACCCGATGGTGGGAGACCGGCGGCACTTCTCGCACCGGCTGGTCCGGCGGGGGATGAGCGTCCGCAAGGCCGTCCTGACGATCTACCTGTGCACCGGGGCGACGGCGATCGCGGCCTCGCTGCTTCCGCGGGTGGATACCATCGGGGCCGTCCTCCTCTTCGCCCAGACGGTCGCGATCCTGCTGGTCGTGGCCCTCTTGGAGACCGGCGACGGCAAGCCCTTGACACGCCGCCCTGGTGTCAAGGGCAAGCCATGAGGAAGGTTCCCCCCCCCGGTCCGGCCGGCACTTCGGTCGCGGCACGAACGGGCGGCGTGCTGCAGGCGGCGGCGTTCGTCATCCTTCTCGGGGCTGCCGTGTCCCGATGCTTCCTGGCGGAGATGCCGTTTCGGATCTCTCCGCTGCGCTTCGGGCAGGTCGCCGCCGAAACCGGTCGGCCCAAGGTCTCCGTGGACCGCGGCGAGATCGCGCGGGCGACCTTTGCGGCGGGCATCTTGGTCGCGGCGGCGTGCTGGCTGATCGGCGGGGCGCTGCGCGGGCGGATCGCCGTCCGCCACGCGTGGCTGGCAGTGGCGATCCTCGTGTTCGCCGCACTGTCTCTGACCTCGGGACTGAGGGCGCCCGAGAAACGAGACGGGCTGCTGGTCTGGCTGGAACAGGTCTCTCTCCTGGGGGCGGGCTTCGTGATGGTGCAGTGCTGCCGCGACCGCCGGCGCTTCGCCTGCACCGTGACGGTCCTCGCCGGTCTGGGCCTCGCGATGGGCCTGTGGGGGTTGTGGCAGATGGGCGAGGACCGGGCGGCCGCGTTGGAGGCGTACGGGCGGCAAGGCCTGCTCCTTTCCGGCGAAGGCCCGGGAACCGCCGAGCAGGAGGTGTTCGAGGCGCGGTTCCGCGACCCCGCACTGCTGGGGTTCTTCGGGCTGGCGAACCTGTTCGCCTCGCTCCTGGTGATTCTCCTGCCGGCCGCGGTGGGGCTGGCCGGCGACAAGCTCCGCCTCGCCGTCCGCTCGTTGCGAGAGAACAGGCCCAACCGCCGGAAAGGCGAACTGGACCTCCCCACGCTCGCGGCCGTGCTCGCCGTGTGCGGCGCACTGCTCATCGCCGTAATCCTCCTGCTGACCCGATCCCGCGGGGGCGTTGCCGCGGCGGTCCTTGCGATCGTCGCAGCCGCCGGCGTCGTTCGCTTCCGCGGCTGGCTCGTGCGCCACCGCCGAAAGGCATTGCTCTGTATCCTGTGTCTGCTCCTTGCAGCCGCGGGGGCGCTGATCGCCAGCGGGGTGAGGAACGATCACCTGCCGGGAAAGACGATGACCTTCCGGTGGTTTTACTGGACCGGGGCGGGACAGATCGTTGCCGACCATCCGCTGCTGGGCGTGGGCGGGGGGAACTTCGGCGCGGCGTATCTCCAGCGGCGCCGGGCGGAGGCGGAAGAGGCGGTCAAGACGCCGCACAACTTCGTCCTGCACGCGCTGGCGCAGTTCGGGATCCCCGGCGGGGCGGTTTACGTGGTCGTCATCGGGGGGGTTCTGCTGGGGATCACGCGCGCCCGATCCACCGCGGGGGCGGCCGCACCGGGCCGCCTGCCCTTGCCACCAGCCCTTGCCACCAGCGCCGCGTGTCAAGGCTCAGCGCCGCGTCTCAAGGGCCTGCCGGGCGCGACGTGGCTGATCGTTCTTCTCGCGGGCATGACGTTCGCGGCACGGGCGGTGTTCTTCGACTGGATGGGGGACCTCCATCTGCTGATCCTCGAGGTCATTCTGCCCGTGCTGGCGCTCGCGCTGTCGCTGGTCGTCGCGTTCTGGGCGGGCCGGAAGCTCTCCGCCGGAACGGACGCCGTAGGGCCGCTCGCCCGGGTTGGTCTGTGCTGCGGCCTGGGCGGGTTCGTGCTGCATAACCTGGTGACGTTCAGCCTCTGGGCGCCCGGGCCGGGGTTGGTGTTCTGGGTTGCCGCCGGGGCCGCACTCGGTCAGGCGGGGGCCGCGCGGGAAAGGACGCTGTCGCGATTGCGGTGGTTCGCGGCGGCAGCGGGCGCGGCGGGAGTCATTGCGGTCATCGTGCTGGTCTGGCGCCCGATCTGCCGCAAGGCCTACCTTACCGGGCAGTTGGCGCGCAGCTTGTCGGCGGGCAACGCGGGATCGGCGATCGGTCTGGCCGAGCAGGCGGCGGGCGCGGATCCGCTGGACGCCCAGGCGGCCGCCGACGCCGCACGCGTCATCGTCTCGACGGTCCCACCGTTCCCCGCAGCCGGCGGGCGCGGGCCGGCCGGCGATTTTCGCGTCGTCGCGGACCTCCAGCGCGCCTGGAGGTGGGCCGACGAGGCCGTCCACCGAAACCCCGTCCACGGCAATTCCCATCGCCTGGCGGGGGGCATTGCCTGGGACCTCGCGGCGCCCCGGCAGCGGCGGTACCGGTGGGACCGGCCGGCGGGGCAGCCCGACCAACTGGAGAAGCGGTGTCTTGAGGAGTTGTCGCAAGACCCCAAGAACCCGGCGCTGCTGAGCCGGTTCGCTTCGCTGGCGCAGTTCCGGGGCGATTACCCTGAGGCCTTCCGCCGCTGCGAAATCGCGGCGGGCGAAGACCCCGATTCGGCGGCGCTGCAAACGCATCTGGGCAACACCGCCTGGTTGGCGAAGCGCCCGGATCGGGCCCGTGCGGCCTGGCAGGCCGCCGCGCGTCTCGCCCCGGAGAGCCCATTCGCCGACCAGGCCGCGTCCTGCACACATCGCGCCGTACTGCTGGACCCGATGAACCTTCGCCTCCGAGTTGGACTTGCCCGGATGCTCCTTGCCATGGGACGGCCCGGTCCGGCGCTGGCCCAGCTTCGCGCCGCCGAGGAGATCAACAGCGCGCTGCTGGCGTTCGGGCGGCGTTTTCCGCCTCCGAGCGCATTGCGCTTCGGGCCGGAGGAGCGGTTGGAGCTGGACCTGCTCCGCGCGCGGGCGGCCGCCATCAAGGAGCTGTCCTCTCCCGGGCCGGATTGAGCCGCCGGACGCCGACGCAGCCTGGGGGAGCACACGGCGGGCGCGGAGCGCTTGGTGTGGGAACGATGTTCCTGCCCGGGGGCCGCCCTTGGCCTTACGCGCTTTCCTCCGCCTCCGCCATGACCTCTTCGGGGATGTCGAAGTTGGCGTAGACGTGCTGGACGTCGTCGTGGTCTTCGAGGGTTTCCATGAGCTTGATCACCTGCTGCGCCTTCTGGCCGTCGACACGGACGCGGTTGGCGGGCACCAGGCCGCGCTCGGCGGAGATGGTCTCGATGTCCTTTTCCGCCAGCGCCTCCTTGACGGCGGCGAAGGATCCGAGGTCGCAGACGATCTCGAACAGGTCGCCCTCGCGGGTGACGTCGTCGGCCCCGGCGTCGAGGGCGATCTCCATCAGGGCGTCTTCGTCGGTCTGGTCGGCGGAGATCACGAACGTTCCCTTGCTGGTGAACATCCACGCCACGCAGTTGGTCGCCCCGAGTTGCCCGCCCGCTCGCTCGAACATCTTTCGCATCTCCGCGGCGGCCCGATTGCGGCTGTCGGTGAGGCACTCCACCATGAACGCCACTCCCCCGGGGCCGTACCCTTCGTAGAGCACCTGCTCGTAACTGACCTCCCCCAACTCGCCCGTGCCTTTCTTGATCGCCCGGTCGATGGTGTCGTTGGGCATGTTGACCGCCTTGGCGTCGTCGATGGCGTAGCGGAGGGTGAGGTTGTCTTCGGGCTTGCCGCCGCCTTCCCGGGCGGCGACGATGATCCGCCGGGCGACTTTGCTCCACTCCCGGCCCCGGCGTGCATCGGTCGAGGCCTTGGCCCGTTTGATCTTTGCCCAGTGGGAATGTCCTGACATGGTCGCGTCTCCGTTTTCGTGCGCGGCCCCGTTGGAAGCGGGGCTGCTGTTAGAACAGTCTGTCGTTGGCTCCCGCGAGGGCGGCTCACTGCCCGGGGGGTTCCTTGACGCCCTTGCCCAGGGGGGCGACGGGAGGGGGCTTGGTCTGCTCCGGCCTGCCCTTCGCGGCCTGGGAGGTGACGGCCTGGATCTTCTTCGGGGTGGTCTCGAGGATCGTTCGAATCTCGGTGGTAGGGGGCTGCTCTTTCTTGGCCTCGGTGAGGGCCCGTCGCCACAGTTTCACCGCGCGGTCCTTCCACCCCAGTCGATAGAGAACGTCCCCTGCGTGGTCGAACATCACCGGATGCTGCTCCTCGGTGCCTTCGATGTCCCGCAGCAGCTCCAGGAAGACGGTCCCCGCCTGGGGGAATCTTCCCCGCTTGTAGTACACCCACCCGAGGGTGTCCCGGACGGCGGGGTTGGCTCGAAGTTCGATCGCTTGCTCCGCGAGGGCCTGGGCGCGCTCGAGCTGGACGCCCTGCTCGGCGTACACGTAGCTCAGGTTGTTACTGGCCATGGCGACCCTGGCCTGCGCCCTTCCGAGGCTGCCTGGCTCGTCTGGCCTGGGCGCCGGGCGGGCCTCGGATGCCTTCGCGAGGTCGGAACTGGCGAGGCGATGGACCTTCTCCAGCAGCGCGAGCGCCTCGACGGGCTTGCCCGTTTCCGACAGACAGGTCGATTTGGCATTCAGCAGCGGGATGTGATCCGGATCGTCCCGGAGATAGGTATCGGCGCGTTTCATCGCTTCGGCGTATCGCTGCTGGACCACCAGGGAAGCAACGAGCGCGTCCCGGCACCAGGGGACGGCCTCGGGCGGCATTGCCTCCCAGGGGGCGACGACCGGTCGTGTTCCCGCCGCCGGTCGGGTCGGCGCCACTGGCCTCGTGTCCGCAGACGGCCGCGTTGCGGCGGGCGGCGCCTTTCCCGCCGGCCGGGTCGGCGCGGCAGGTCGGCCGTCGGTGCCGGGCTTGCCGGCCGCGGGGGCCTTGGCGGCGGCCGCAGCGTGCTCTTTCAGCCAACCGTCCAGGAGTTCAGCGGCGCGCTCATACCGCTTCGCCCCGTGCAGCACGGCCACGAGGGCCTGTCGCGGGGACAGTTCGTTCGGCGCCCGCCGGATC
>DASRZG010000511.1:0-4705 GCA_035686585.1 Phycisphaerae bacterium | reverse complement strand
TGATCCGCCAGGGCGAGACCTTCTACTGGGTCGGCTACGAGACCGCCCCGCGAAGGCCGTGGCACATCAAGCTGTACTCCTCGAGGGACCTGGCCGCCTGGAAGTTCGAGAACGACCTGATCTCCAAGCGGGGCGCGTTCGCCCTCTTCGGCTGGGCGGGCCGGCCGGCGATGCTGCACAACCGCAGGACCGGGCAGTACGTGATCCTCTTCGAGGGCGACTCGCCCCAGTGGAAGCGCCACAAGGTGGGCTTCGCCCGGTGCGACCGGATCGACGGCCAGTACGAGCTGGCCGCCTGCGTCCACCCCGAGGGCACCCGCACGACGGGCGACCAGAGCGTCTACCAGGAGGGCGACGAGGGCTACCTCGTCTGCACCATGGACCACGACGCCGGCGGCAGGAAGTACCTCAACACCTCGCTGGCCATCTTCCGCCTGACCGATGATTTCCTGGGGATCAGAGAGAAGGTCTACGAGGGCTTCGCGGGCCGCACCGGGCCGGCGGCCGAAACACGCCACCAGTCCTCCCGCGAGGCCTCGCACATCATCAAGGTGGACGGCACGTACTACTGGCTGTCGTCGGGCCTCCAGGGCTGGAACTCCACGGCGACGACGTACGCCACGGCCAAGTCGCTCGCTGGGCCGTGGTCGCCGCTGAAGACCTTGCCGACCGACCCGCCCTCGGGCGATTCGTACAACACGCAGCACGACTTCGTCATCCCGATCGTCGGCAGGGCGGCCACCACCTGGCTGTACGTCGGCGACCGCTACAGCCAGTGGACCGGCAAGGGCACGGGCCGGAACCTCTTCCTGCCGCTTGTCTGGAAGGACGGCTCCCCGACGCTGAAGTGGTGCGACCGCTGGCGGATCGACGTGGCCGCGGGCACCTGGCGAGAGCTCCCGGCCCAGCAGCCCGCCCCGTGAGGCAGGGCCGGCGCGTGCGGCTTTGCGGCGAAGCCTCGCCACCGGGTCGCCGGCCCCCCCAACCTTGCGTATTGGCTTGAGATGTTGCAGGACGCGCCGTTCAGACACGATCCCTACGAACGACGACAGGCTGCACGGTCGGAACCATTCTTGTCGGCGGCCAACGGGTTACCCGACCTCGAAAACGTTCCGGGGGAGCTGGCTCTGGCGGAGGATGGACTGAAGAGTTCCGGTACGAATCGCCCGGTGATCGGGAACCACGACGGTGGTCGTCCCGGCGGCGGACCGCTTCTGCAAGACGACGTGGCTGCCCCGCCGGCGCACCTCCGTGAACCCGTGCTCAGCCAGGAGCCTGCACAACTCCTTCCCGGAGAAGGCCCGCAGCCTACCCAACGTCGACCTCCAGGGGACTCATGTACGTCTCGCCATGGAGGCGCCGACTGATTTCCTTCTCGTCGGCGCACTCCAGGAAAAGCTCGACGGCCTCGCGGAGGTTGGCCTTGGCCTCTTCGACGGAGCGCCCCTGGCTGGCCACGTCCAGCTCGGGGCATAGCGCGACCCAGCCTCCCTCCTCCTTATGCACCCAGGCCGTAAACGTCTTCGTAGCCATCGCCGATCCTCCGCCCCTTGGCGCACATTCTACCCCCTGCGGGACCAAACGAAAAGGCTTTGCCGTCTCCCTGGTGAAGCGGCCCCTCCATTGCCTGAGCGGGCGCCGGTGGGTATCCTCCCGTGGAGTGGCTGAGGCGCGTGCGCCTGGCAGGGCTTGAGGGACATGGCCGACGTGGAGACATCGAGCATACCCCCCGACCGGCTGGCCGAGTTCCCGGCCGCGGCCCGCAGACCGCTGTCCACGCGGATGGAGTACGCATGCACCGGGCGCGCTCCGGCCTCCGAGTTGATGGTCCCAGGCCCTCGAAATCAGTTTGTAGTTTGCTCGAGCGGAAGTAGAATAAAAGCGGATGTTGGCCGCGGGTGTCGGCGGCAGTAAGATTCGGGCGGTAACGGGTGGTGAGTCAGGCTTCCCAGGCCCCAGGTGGGGAGGAAGCGGGCAAAAGTGTGGACGTCCTCCCCCCACACAACCGGGTGAGGCGTCTCTCGGAGGCACGGGGATGAGAGACACATTGGCTTCTTCAACGGTTGGCGATTGGTCTCATTGCCCGTTTGATCGCTCGCCCGCACGTCCATCCGGGCCAGGCAGGTCGGGTCGAATGGCCGGCCTCCTATGGGCGGCGTTGGCTGCCGGGGCGCTGTGGCTTGGGCCGGGGGCGCTGGCGACTGCTGGGGGGATCAAGCTCACCGACGAATCCGCGCGCGCGGCAACCCGGGGACACAGCATCCAGATCTCCCCCGACGGCACGCGTGTTGTGTTCACGGCCGACAGCGCCGCCGGAGACCGGGCCGCCTTGTACAGCGTGCCGATCACTGGCGGTCCCATGGTGCAGCTCCATGGGGGGACAGGGGTCCCCGGGAACTACAAGTACGGCGAGACGGGTTACGATGGCATCCCGGCATGGCTCTGTAGGCAGGTGTTCCAGATCACCCCCGATGGTGAGTCCGTCGTCTACGGCGCCGAACCTTCGATCGGGTCTGTGGACTTGTACAAGGCGCCGATCGCGGGGGGGCCTTCCGTCCAGTTGGCGTCGCTGAGCTTGCACAACTTCAACACGCTCAGGTTCAGTGTCGCCCCGGACGGCGCCCACGTGGTCTACCGCATGGAGGAAAGCGCCCCGTCCGCCGATACGCCCGGGAGCATCACAGTCTACTCGGTCCCAGCCGCCGGCGGCGAACCGCCCGTGACGCTCTTCGACGGGCTCGTGTGGCAGGGCAACTCGTATTTCGACCGCACCGGCTTCCCCATATCCCCCGACAGCAGCAGGGCGATCTTTGCGCATGACGGCGCGCTGTACGTTGCAGACCTTGGCGGCGGACCTGTCACGACATTGGCATCCGTCGGGCCGGACCACATTTCAGACGCGTGGTACACGCCCGACGGGTCGCGGATCCTCTTCGGGACCCGCGCCCCCCCTAACTCGGGTTCCCGCGAGGCTTTGTACAGCGTCGGCGTCGCCGGCGGTACGCCTGTGCTGCTGGTGTCGCAGTCAATCGGCCTGGGGTACGATCCCAAGGGCGGGCCAAACGGCTATGTCACCACGATTGGCGGCACGGACGTTATCACCGCCCACACCTCCGCCGGCGTGACGGAATTCCGCCGCGTGGCCATCGACACCGGGGCGTCGACACTCATGGGGACCGTCACGACGGGGACGGACCGGTGGTTGCAAAAGCGTGCATTCCTGCACGATGCCACCGGCACCGTGTACCTGGGCGTGGACGACGTGGACACCACGTCCCTCTGGTACATCTCGTTCTCCGGCGGCGAGCCGGTCCGGCTGATGGATGACACGCCCGATGCCGGTTCCTATCGGCAGTATGTCCGTCCGGACGACATCCGGTGCTGGATCACGCCCGACGACCAGACGCTCGTCTACAGCGTCCCCACGACGGATGGGCGAGAGCTGTACTCGGTTGCCCTGGCGGGGGGGGCGTCCGTCCGGCTGGACCACGACCCGCCCGCCGGGATGCGCATCGAGGGTTACCAGCTCACGCCGGACGGGCAGTACGCGATCTATAGTGTCTGTCAGGACGATGTGGACGGCTCTGGGTCCGGCAGAGTGGCACTCTACGCCGTGGACGTCCATGGCGGCACGCCTTGGCTGCTGACCGACCCGCCGGCGCCGGGGCGGTTCATTGTGCCGGGGACGTTTGCCTACGAGCAGGGCACGAATGTCGACGCGATTGCCCCGGACGGGACGGTGCTGTACTGGGTGGGCAACGACGACACGGGGTACGACCTCTATGCCTCCGCGGTCCCCGAACCAGCCACGCTGGGCCTGCTGGCGTTGGCGGGTATGACGCTGGTTGGCCGGCGGAGGAATGCCGCAGCTCGATGAGCTGCCCCTACGGAATCGGCGACTCTCCCGCCAGCGCCGGAGCCGGTTGGGTTGTCCTGGCAGGGCGTCTGTGAGCACATGCCCCGGACCGGTAACGCCCTGTGGTGTCACCACGGATCGGCTCTCCTGGTTCGCGCCTCCCGACGTGAAGCTCCCCCCCGTGGCAAACCCCGCCGGGCGCTTGTGGGCGAAGGCGCGGGGGCGTATCATCCCGCCATGATCGCTCGCGCGGGCAGATCGGTCCTCCGGGCAGGCGGCGCTGCGGCGCGCGGGGGCGGCGCCGGGTGCGAGGGGTGGTGATGCAGCTTTCGGTCCGAAGTCGGATGATCCTGGCGATGAACGCGCTGGTGGCCGCGGTGGGGATCGCGGTGGGCTACGCGGGCATCCGGGTCGCCGGGGGGCAGATCGAGCGGAAGCTCGTGGGCGAGTCCGCCCGCAGCGCCGCCGACCTCATCGGCCGCAAGCGCTGGCCGCTGGACTCCGACGACCTGATGACCCAGGTCGCGCAGGTGCTCGGCGCGGAGACGGCGGCCACGTCGCTGGAGAGCACGAGCGTGCTGTCTTCCAGCCTGCCGCCGGAGCAGCGGGGCGAGCTGTCGGCGCTGCTCGCGGCCGCCTCCGCCCCGCCGCGCGGCGTGACGCTGGGCGGGCGGCGATACCGCGTGGGGACGGGCGTGGTGCGGCGGGTCTCGCCGGGCTCCCCGCCCCAGCAGCGGCGGTTCTACCTGCTCGTCCCCGAGCAGCGCGTCCTGGAGGCCGAGCGCCAGGTCGCCGGGCGGATCGCGCTGTTCACGCTGGTGGCGGTGGTGGTCGCCACGGCGGCGGGGG
>DASRZG010000510.1:0-6028 GCA_035686585.1 Phycisphaerae bacterium | reverse complement strand
ACGTGGTCGCAACGGCATTCCAGCCCCGTCACGACCTCCTTGAGGTGACAGTGGCTCGCCAGCCAATCCAGCACGCCGAGCACCTTCTCGTCGCCGCCGTGGGTCCCGAAGCCCACATACAGCTTGCCGTGGAACCGTTGGTCGTTGAGGATCTTATCGAAGAAGGACTTGACCTCTCCGGCGACGTAGTCGAAGTAGTTCGGCGACCCGATGGCAAACCCATCCGCCTCCGCCGCCTCCGACAGATCGACGTCCGCCGCCGGAACCAACTCCACCTCCGTGCCTTCGACCGACCGGGCGCCTTCGGCCACTAACTCCGCCAGCGACCGGGTGTGACCCTTGTCGCTGTGGTAAATCACAAGCACCCTGCCCATACTGACTCTCACAGATCTCCTGACGCCCTATTCCACTGTATGGACCCCGCCCCCCACGCCGCCATCGCCCGCCGGGGGCGATATGCCCCCCGCGCCCTACCGACGCCCCCTCCACCGTTTAGCCGCCGTCCCAGAGGGACGCGCGTCCCGTCCACCGCCCTGTTCGCGGGGCAGATTCCGGGTATACTGCACCCGGGCCGCGGCCCCCTTTTCCGCGGCCCGAACGGGAACCGCCATGAACACCCGCAACCCGATCGGCAGGGCCCCCGTCGCCCGCCGCTGGACCGCCAACGCCCTGACCATGCTGGCCGTGGCCGGGGTAATGGTCCTGCTGCTCTGGCCGGCCAAGTTCCAGCCGCTGCCCGCCGTCGGCCAGATCAGGCTGACCTCGGCGACCCAGCAGTGGAGCCTCAAATGCACCCAGGCCGTCATGGCCGTGATGGGCTTCGAGATGACCATCCGGGGGTCCACGGTGACGATCCTCGACCCCGACAGGTATGTCCATCAGCTCACCATCGCCGATTCCGCCCGGACCGTCGGGGCCGTGTTCTGGCCGGTGGTGCTGGCGGCAGTTCTGGGGGCGATCGCCGCCGCCGCCACGTGGAACCTGGGCGCCGTGCGCAGGTCGGTGCTGGTCGTCTCGGCCGTCCTTGTCCCCCCGGTCCTGCTGATCGTGCTGGACGGGGCGTTTCTGGCGGTGGCCCTGGCGACGTGGATTCACGGCCGGCAGGGGGGCATCCTCGCCTACGCCCTGGCGACCCAGACGGCGGCGTTCGTAACCCTGGCCCTGACGGGGCTGTGGTGGTGGGCGCTGTGGGAGCTGATGTCGGAGAAGGAGGAGCAGGGCGGTGACAGCAAGAGCGAGGCCGACGCCCCGCCTACGCTCCTGCCGGCGGTCCGCCCGCCGGCGCTGTGGGCGGCGCCGGTGGCGGCGGGGATGGCCGTCTTCCTGTCCGTCCCGGCCCTGATGCTGCACGTGGGGGAAGACCAGCGCATCTGGCTGCCGGCGGTGCGTTTGCTGCTGCAGTCCGCCCCGCCGCTGGCGTGTCTGGTCCTGACCGTCCTGGCCCTGCTGGGCCGGCGCGGGGCCGCGGCCGCCGCCCCGCTGCCGCTGCTGCTGATGCCCCTGCTGGGCGGGGGCGGCCTGGTGGGCGGGGCGGCGTTTCTGATCGTCCTGCTGGCCGTCAAGGACCTGCGGACGAGGGCCCTGTTCGCTCCCCCCGACGAGGAGACGGCGGCGCGGATCGCCCGCCGGGTCCGCAGGCCGCTGACGTGGATCGCCTGGGTCCTGCTGTCGGCCGCGGCGATGGCCCTGGCGGCGCTGGTGATCCGCAAGTGGCTGCTGACGTCGCTGCCGGTCCCGAGGTGGATCGCCACGGGCTGGGCCCTGGTGCCGCTGGCGGTGGCGGGCGGGGCGCTGGCGATGTGGGAGGCGTGGGCCCTCGCCCGCGACGGCCTGGTCCGCCCCGCCCTGCCCGCCAGGGCGGGCGTCGTCGTGGCGGCGCTGCTGGTCGCCGCGGCCGTGGCGGCCGGGGTGGTGCCGGGGCGGGAGCGCGTTGTCCCCATCCCCGTCCCCTGGCCGGAAGGCGTGCGTGTGGATGATCGTCACCGCCTGCTGTCCTTCCCCGGCAAGCTGGGGCCGTTCGTCCTGATCGCCGACGGCGAGCTCCGCAGGGACGGCCAAGGCCGGCCTCTGCGAGACGGCATCCCCGACGGGGAGATGATCTTCCGCGAGGAGCTGCTGGCCGAACTGGGCATCCTCACCGGCCACAGCGACCTGCGCCTCGCCGCACGGACGGGCAACTGGTACCTTTCCCGCGTCTACCGGGATACCCGCCCGGGCGCCGACGCCCGGACGTGGCAGATCAACGTCACCTGGTACACCGGCGCGATCCGGACCTTTCCGCAGGCCGCAGACAGTCACTACGCCGCCGATCCTCATCCTCGCCAGGACGGGGTCGTGGCCTTCACCTCCGCCGCCGAGGGACCCTGGAACGAAGTCCGCCTCCGCCGGCTGTATCACCAGTTCGAGGGTCCCCTCGGCAGGTCGGTCGAGTGCACCCTCCACATCGTGGACGGAAAGCCCGAAGCGTCGGCCTCTCGTGTCCGTTCGGCCGCCCTGGCCCCGGAGCGGCCCTTCCGGTACTGCGCCACGGTTCGCCTGTCCGGGTCCTGGCCGGCTGGGGAAACGCCCCTGTCCGAGATGGACCGGCAGATGGAAGAGTTCTTCCGCCACGCCCTGCCGGCCATACGGCAGGTCCTTCCCTCGGCCGAGGAAATGGACCGGCTCAATCGTCAGGCCTCCGGCGCCAAGTGACCGTCGGGGCGGGCCGTCTAGAATGAACATGAGGGGTTGAGCCGTGGAAATCACACGGGACAACAGGATCGTCGACCTGCCGGAGCTGCGGGGGCGGACGCGGGTATTCGCCGACCGCACCGACGCCGGCGGCGTGGTGGCGGGGATGCTGGAGGAGTTTCGCGGCTCCGGGGCGATCGTGCTGGCCATCCCGGCCGGCGGGGTGCCGGTGGGGGCGGCGATCTCGTCGGCGCTGGGGCTTCCCTTCGACGTGGCGGTGGTCAGCAAGATTACGCCGCGGTGGAACTCCGAGGTGGGCTACGGCGCGGTGGCGTGGAACGGCACGGTCCGCCGCAACGGCGTGCTCGTGCCCCAGATGGGCCTGACCGAGCGGGAGATGGCCGAGGACACCGCACGCACGCTGGAGAAGGTCCGCCGGCGGGTCGAGACTCTCCGCGGAAACCGGCCTATGCCGGAGCTGTCCGGGCGGACCGTCCTGCTCGTCGACGACGGCCTGGCCAGCGGGTTCACCATGCGCGTGGCCGTCGAGGCCGTCCGGGAGCTGGGCGCGGGGCCGATCGTCGTCGCCGTCCCCACCGCCCACGACACCAGCGCCCACCTCGTCGCCGCCGAGGCCGATGTCGTCTACTGCGCCAACCTCCGCAGCGGCTGGAGCTTCGCCGTCGCCGACGCCTACCGCCGCTGGCGGGACATGGAGGAACGGGAGTTTCAGGAGATAGCGAAAAAACTTCTCCGCAGCTCATCTTAACTACAAGGTCAACACTAAAGGGCACTTAGCCGTGAGACTCGGTCCCTGGCAGAAGTCTGTGCGGCGACGAGGGCCGGTTTTGCTGAACACCGGCAAGGCGTTGTACGTTATATATAACAGTTGGTGTTGTACATCGTACACAACGCGGTCGGATACAGGAGACACGCAATGAACTGGGGAGAGTTCGTCCGTGGAAAGCGATTGGCCGTCGGCTTGGGCCTGAGGCGATTCGCTGAGCTAATCGACATCCTGCCCAGCAACTACAACCATATGGAGAAGGGCAGAATGGCGCCCCCGCAGAGCCGGGAGAAGCTCGACCAGATTGCTGAGGCGCTCGGGATAGGAAAGGGCTCGGCCGACTATCACACTCTTATGGATTTGGCCGTTGCGAATAAGGACAAGCTCCCGGCCGACGTCGAGGGCTTCGCCAAGGAGAACGAGTTGGTTCCAGCCTTGCTGCGGACCCTGGAAAACAGGAAGATGAGCAAGCAGGAGTTCGAGAAGCTTGTCCAGCAGCTTAATGAAGACTTGGCCAAGCCACGAAGGGGTGAGCGAGACGATGGGGAGAATTGAGATCCCGGAGTACAAGCTGTGGGACATTGAGAGCATTGCTCAAGACTTCCTCAACAGGCACTGGGATCCGGCCCAGCATCCGGTGGATATCGAGATGATCGTTGAGGACAGCTTGGGCATGTTGATTGAGGTAACTGAAGTAGAAGGCTTCACGGTCCTCGGATCAATCTGCCGTCGTAAGTCGGACGGGCGGTTCGTCATCGTGGTCGATGAATCGACCTTCAACCGCAGGTACAAGATATACCGATTCACACTCGCCCAGGAAGTCAGTCACTTCCTGCTCCACCGAGAGTTGCTCGACGCCATCCGGACCGTCGACGACGCCAACCATTTTCGGGAATCGCTTACGGAGCAGCAGTACCGCTACCTCGAGAGCGACGCCAACCGGTGTGCTGGTGCCATCCTCATGCCGCAACGTGCGTTTTGTGTCGTTGCACATGAGTCTTACGAGCGTTGGTGCAAGAAGGTGTTACAGACAGGTGTGGGGCTTTCCACATCCGCGAGGTTTATTCAGGACCACGTCGTTGCTGACTTGGCAAGCGCATTCGACGTCAATCCGAAGCCAGCCAGGATCAGGCTGCAGAACCACCCTATCAAGCTTTACAAGAGAATCGCAGACTCCGCGGCGAGGGGCCTCTCCTACATCGCCGAATAGCACGGCCTCGGGCAAACCGCATCTCCGCCCGCACTAGGCCCCCAAAAAACCCCTGGCGGCGAAGACGTCGCCGGGGCGCTGGGTGACGGCGCCTTTGATCGTCAGCATGGTCATGGCGGCGGTGACCTGGTGGACGGGCAGGCCGGTGCGGCGGGCGATTTCGTCCAGGCTCAGCTCCATCGCGGCCAACTGGTTCATGATCTTCGCCTCCACGCCGGTCAGCTCGATCTGGGGCTTCACCGGCTCGGCCGCCCCCTCCTCGATCATCGTCTCGCCCACACGCCCCAGGCCGTTGAGCAGGTCCTCCAGGTCCTGCACCAGCGTCGCCCCGTCGGCGATGAGCTGGTTGGTGCCGGCGCTGAAGGGCGAATCCACCCGCCCGGGCAGCGCGAACACCTCCTTGTTCTGCTCGGCCGCTGACCCGGCGGTGATCAGCGACCCGCTCCGCCGCGCCGCCTCGATCACCAGCAGCCCCAGCGACATCCCGGAGATGATCCGGTTCCGCTTGGGGAAGTTCTCCCCCCGCACGCCCACCGACATTGGCAGCTCGCTGATCACCGCCCCCCGGCCCTCCTCGATGATCCGGCGGAAGAGCTTGTCGTTCTCGGGCGGATAGAGCTTGCCCAGCCCGCAGCCCATCACCACGATCGTCCGGCCCCCGGCGGCCAGGGTGCCGCGGTGGGCGGCAGTGTCAATCCCCCTGGCACCGCCCGACACGACGCTGAACCCCGCCCGACCCAGCAGGGCGCCGAACCGCTCGGCCTGCTCCAGCCCGTAGTGGGTGCACCGGCGCGACCCGACCACGCCGACCGCGACGGCGTCTTCGGTGCGGAGCCCGCCCAGCACGTACAGCACCGGCGGGCCGTCGGGGATGTGTCGCAGGGACTCCGGATACTCGGGGTCCTCGAAGCACACCACCGCCGCGCCGGCGCGGCGGGCCTGTTCCAGCTCCTCGTCCAGGGCCGATTCGTCCACGGCCGCGACGGCCTCGGCCCGCTTGGCGCCGACGCCGGGAACGCCCTTCAGCCGGCTGAGCGGGCCTTCGAAGACCGCCTCGATGCCGCCGAACTGGTCCACCAGCCGCCGGGCGGTCAGGGGCCCGACCCCCTCGGCCAACGCCAGGCGCAGATACAGCCGCCGCCGATGCGCAACGTCGCTCATGGGTACCTCCCCAACCTGCCCGGCTTCGCCTCCGAGGCCGGGCGGTCACAGGATACGGCGGTCGGGGCAGCGGGGCAACGGCCCGTGTGACTTCCCGTCTGACGGCCCGTCAAGACTCAACCCACAGGCACCCAAGTCCGGGCGGGCCCCACGGGTGCCATCAAGCCGTCGTTTGGCTTGGGGGTGCAGGAATGTGGCGG
>DASRZG010000509.1:0-2157 GCA_035686585.1 Phycisphaerae bacterium | reverse complement strand
GGGCCGTGCCGGGGGTAGGGGCAGCGGGGTTGCTCGTATCCCGATCGTCGCGTATGATGGCGGGACAACCTATCGTTGCAGGAGCAGGACATGAAGGTCTGGGTGGACGGCGAACTCGTCGACGAGGAAGAAGCCAAGCTTACGGTCTACGACCACGGCACGCTCTACGGCGACGGGGTCTTCGAGGGCATCCGCGTGTACGGGGGGCGGATCTTCCAGTGCCAGGCGCACATCGACCGGCTGTTCAACTCGGCCAAGCAGATCCGCCTGGCGATTCCCTACACCAAGCAGGAGATCATCGACGCGATGGAGCAGACCGTCGCGTCCAACGGCGCCGCGGCCGAATACATCCGCCTGGTCATCACGCGGGGCGTTGGCACGCTGGGGCTCAACCCGTTCCTGTGCCCCCGGCCGAGCGTGTTCGTCATCGCCGACCAGATCGCGCTGTACCCGCCAGAGATGTACGAGCACGGCATGGCGGTCATCGTCGCCAAGACGGTCCGGACCTCGCCGCGGATGGTCAACCCGGGCATCAAGAGCCTCAATTACCTCATCAACATCCTGGCGAAGATCGAGGCCATCGACGCGGGCGTGGCCGAGGCGATCATGCTCAACGAGCACGGCCGGGTGGCCGAGTGCACGGGCGACAACGTCTTCATCGTCGATGGCGGGCGGGTGGTCACCCCGCCGCTGACGGCGAGCATCCTGGGGGGCATCACGCGAGCCGTGGTGCTTCGCCTGGCCGCCCAACAGAACATCCCCCTGGGCGAGGAGGAGGTCTCCGTCCAGCGGCTGATGGGCGCGGCGGAGTGTTTCCTGACCGGCACGGCCGCGGAGGTCATCGCGGTGACGCGGATCGACGACCAGCCCATCGGCGGCGGCCGGGCCGGGCCCGTCACGCAGAAGCTCTGCGCCGCCTTCCGCGAGTACATCGCCTCCGGGCAATGGTAGGGGGGCTACGGTGTGCCTTTGCTCGCCTGGCCTGGGGGCAGGCCTTCGAGGATGAGCCTTCGGATGGCGTGGGCGGCGCCGTCGGCGTCGTGGTGGTCGGTGACGTAGTCGGCGACGGCCAGGGCCTCGGGGGCGGCGTTGCCCATGGCCACGGCGATGCCGGACCAGCGGAGCATGCCCACGTCGTTGGCGTTGTCCCCGATAGCCATCACGTGTTCCCGGCCGATGCCCAGCTCGGTGGCGATGGCGCGCAGCGCCTCGGCCTTGGACACCATCGCGTGCATGACCTGGAGGAGCATCTCTTCGGTCTGGACCATGGAAACTTGGTCGGGGAACCTGCGTCGCACGGCCGCGGCGATCTCCTGGAGCCAGGCGGGCTGGCCGAGCAGCAGCAACTTGGTCATGGGCTGGTCGGCCCAGGTCTCGACGGGCTCCAGGACGTCGGGCGGGAACAGGCGGCTGGTCTCGGTCTCGTAGTCGGGGTCGTAGCGGTCTGTGAACCAGGTATCCATCACCTCGGCGGAGACCAGCACGTCGGGGTAGAGGGTCCTTGCGAGCGTGACGATGCCGTGCGTGACGTTGGCCGGCAGGGGCTTGTGGAGGAGGACCCGCTGGTCGGTCGGGTCGATAACCAGCGCCCCGTTGTAGTTGATCATGGGCGTGTTGAGCCCCAGCAGCCGGTAGAACGGCAGCACGCTCCGCGGCGGCCGGGCCGAGGCAAGCACGATCTGCACGCCCGCCTGCTCGCGGGCGGTGCGGAGGATGGCGGCGGTGGTGTCGGTGATCGCCTTGGCGGAGTTCAGCAGCGTGCCGTCCAAGTCGATGGCGACGAGATGGATTTTCGTGGCAATCGGTCGATTCCTTCTCGATAATACAACAATATGCGTCCCTTTCTACGTTTCATCCGGCCGTTTGGCAATGAAGGATTTCTGGCGGCGTGGGGAACAGGCGGGGTGGCGAGGGCGTCCTACCTGTATACGGCGGCTGGAGTTGTCTCGGTGCAACCGCCGAGTCGAGAGCCGGTTGTAGAAGGGCTAGACCCATGACCACGACGACATCGCATCGACCTGCTCAGGTTCTGGCTTGGCGGGTTCTGTTGGTGGCGGCCCTGTGCGCGGTCGTCGGCGGCGCCGCGGCCGCGCGAATTCGCGCCGTGCAGCCCCCTCCGCCCGGCGGCCAGGCCGTCAAGCCCGCCGACGCCAAGGC
>DASRZG010000508.1:0-8747 GCA_035686585.1 Phycisphaerae bacterium | reverse complement strand
GCCCCACAGCGTGGACACCGCGCGCCACGTCGGTTACACTCTTCCCGTGGGACGAACCGGGAGAACAACCATGAAACGAGCCATTCGTCCGTCCTTGGCATCCGCCCTCCTTGCCGCCGCGGTGGTCATTCCAACGGCTGCCCATGCCGAGGCGCCCGCGAAGGTCAAGGTCACCATCAGCCGGGAGACCACCTGCATCACCGAGCCGCTCAACCCCGACGGCACGCCCAACTACGTCGCCGCCGTCAACGCCCTCTGCGGCAAGGGCGTCACGCCCGACAACAACGCCGCCGTGCTGCTGCTGGAGGCCCTTGGCCCCGAAATGCTCATGAACAAGGACACCCGCGCCCAGGTGTACCGCCTGCTTGGCATCCCGCCCCCGCCGGCGGATGGGGCGTACTTCGTGCCGTTCCAGGAGTACGCCAGGTCGCACCCGCCGGAGGACGAAGAGACGGGGATTCGACCGCCGTCGACAGACCCTAACCAGCGCATATCCGAGCCTTGGCATCCCAAGGACGATCCGTTGATGGCGGGATGGATTCAGGCGAACGCCCGCGCACTTGACGGGGTCGTCTCGGCCTCGCGGCGCGAGCGGATGTTCGTCCCCCTGGTCTCGCCCTCCGACCCGCCCACGCTGTACGACTGCTTCCACAACTCCTCGATCCCGGTGGCGTTGGGCAGGGCCCTGGCCGCCCGGGGGATGCTCCGGTTGGGTCAAGGGCAGGTGGAGCCGGCCTCGGCCGATATCCTGGCCCTGCATCGCCTGGGCGTCCTGGCGTCGCAAGGGCCTATGCTCATCGACGTCTACACCGGAATCGCGGTCGATGCGGCGGCATGTCTGGCGGACAACGCGCTGGCCCGTTCGGGCAGCTTGACGGTGCCGCAGTTGCGCCACCATCTGGCCGCCGTGGTGGGTATCCCGGAGGTCAGCGGCGTGACCGAGTCCTGCCAGGGCCCGGAGCGGTTCTTCCAGCTCGACTTGTGGATCCTCTGCGCCCGCAAGTCCGTTCGGAAGGTCCTTCGGCAGACGGTCGCGTCATGCAGCTACCCCCTGGAGAGCCTGCCCGACTACCCCCTGGACTGGGATGAGGCGCTGCGGATGCAGAACGCCCACCTGGACCGGTTGGTGGCGGCGGGAAGCCTGCCGACGTTCCGCCGGCGCAGCGAGGCGGTGAAGGCCCTGAAGGCAGAGATGGACAAGATCGTCGGCCCGGACAAGAAGGCCTACGCGCAGAAGATGGTCCGGCTCGTCAACGCCAGGCCTCGGCCCGAGCTGACCGAGATCACCCCGGCAACATTCTACTACCTGCAGGGATGCTGTGACCTTGTTTCCGAGAGCCGCCTGGCCATAGAAGACCGGGGCCGGGCCTTTCGCAGGATCGCCGTGGTATCGCTCGCCCTGGCGGGTTGGCGGGCGGAGAAGGGCGGCTATCCCGACAGGCTGGACGTCCTGAGCCCGGGCTGGCTGAAGGCCGTGCCTCAGGATCCCTTCACGGACAAGCCGCTGATCTACCGCCGCCAGGGGGAGGGATACGTCCTGTACAGCGTCGGGGCGAACATGATCGATGAGGGGGGCGTCAGCGGCCTTGGCGTGGGCGCCGACGACATCAACATGGATCCCGACCCGGAATGAGCGGGGCCCGGCCGGTCCTGAAGCCCTGGGCTGTTCCGCACCCTCAAGCCTGTCCCGTCGGAGGCCGGCGGGCCGGGCTTGAAGCCCTTGTGGCGAGGGGGCGGGGCGATTAGAATACATGCATACGGACGGCCATGGTACGGCGGTGCGAACGGGGCGGGCACAGGAGTCAGGCGAGATGAAGAACCGACGCGCCTTTACGCTGGTCGAACTGCTGATGGTCATCGGGATCATTGCCTTGCTGGTGACGATCACCGCGCCGATGCTGGGCCGGGCGATCTTCACGGCCCGCAGGGCCACCTGCGCCGCGCAGATCAACGGCGCGCTGAAGGGGATGGCCCAGTACGCCACCGCCAACGACGGCAGGTTCCCTTCCTGCGGCTACGGGTGGAAGACCACCCGGTTCGACGAGATCGGCGCCAACATTACCGTCGAAGACACAGACCCCGCCAACTGCACCACCACCCACAGCAACAGCCGGAACCTGTTCCTGGCGCTGCGGACCAGGTACGTCGATCCGGCCCTGATGACCTGCCCGGCGGTCCGGGACGCCGAGGGGCCGAACCTGGTGGATTCGAGCAACCGGCTGCTTTACGACTTCGACGTCAACGTCGGCGGACAGTACGTGGAGAAGTGCAACTACAGCTTCCACCTCCAGTTCGCCAGCCGGGAGGGCGGGGCGAAGGGCTGGCCGCTGGTGCAGACCTCCCGCACCGAGATGGCGGTGCTGGCGGACAAGAACCCGTACGTGACCTACCCGGGCGGCGCGGTGAACGGGGGGTTCCGGGCCAAGACCATCGGCGTGGGCGCGGACCTGAACAGCCCCAACCACCGCTATCACGGCGTGAACGAGGGTCAGAACGTCGGCTATATCGACGGGCACGCGGAGTGGAAGACCTCCCCCCACGTCGGCCCGTCTGCCGACAACATCTACACCGTCTGGAAGGTGAAGGACGAAGTGATCGACGTGGTCGACGGAATGATCGCCGCCGACTCGATGCCCGCGGGTCGGACGGACTGCTTCCTGGTGCCCTAGGCCGGATCCCTCGTGAACGGTCGACAGCGCCGAGCGCGCAGCGCGGACGCTGCCCGCAACGGAAGGAACCGCCGGCCGGGAAGTGGGAACCGGGGGAAACGGCGAATCACGAATATCGAATACGGAATGTCGTCAGTGGCAACGGAGAAACAAGCCGCGGAAGGACCTCCGCGTCCTCCGCGTCTTCCGCGGTGAAATGACCGGGCGGGGCCGGGGTAGGGCCTCGCGTGCACATCATCGAACTCACAGAGACCAGGCAAAAGGAGTGTGTCGTGGCGAAATCCGCAGGTGCGTCCAGAAAGGACAGCGTGGTCAAGGTGCTCAACCAGGCCCGGGCGATGGAGCTTCAGGCCATTCACCAGTACATGAACCAGCATTACGGGCTGGCCGACATG
Organism: Phycisphaerae bacterium; assembly: GCA_035686585.1. GTDB lineage: Bacteria > Planctomycetota > Phycisphaerae > SM23-33 > SM23-33 > DASRZG01. The sequence continues at coordinate 5,683 of DASRZG010000508.1, read as the reverse complement.
GACTACGGCGAGCTGGCGGCGCAGATGAAGCTGATCGCGATCGACGAGATGCGTCACGCCGAGATGTTCGCCGAGCGGGTCAAGGAGCTGGACGGCGAGCCGACGACGGAGATGGCCGGGCCGGTCCAAAAGGGCCAGAAGATCGAGGCGATCTTCGTCGCCGACACCGCGGCCGAGCAGGAGGCGATCGATGTGTACAACGGCTTCCTCCGCGTCTGCGCCGACAGCGGCGACAGCACGAGCCTGAAGCTGTTCGAGGCCGTCATCGACGAGGAGCAGGCCCACCTGAACTACTTCGACAACGTCCGGGACCACATCGAATCGCTGGGTGCGGCCTATCTCGCCCAGAAGGCCGGGACGCCGTCGGCCACCGGCCTGAACACCCTGGGCTTCGTCGCCCGCCAGGCCGGCGCCGGCGGAGCGTAGGGAGGTCCAGGGGGCGAGAAGTCTAAGGTCTAAGGCAGAAGAGGTCTAAGGTCTAAGGCCGTAGGTCCAAGGAGTGGTGGCGCCTCGCCGGACTTGGACGTATTGCCTTAGACCTATTGCCTTAGACCTATTGCCTTAGACCTATTGCCTTAGACCTATTGCCTTAGAACTATTGCCTTGGACCTATTGCCTTGGACCTATTGCCTTGGACCTTGGACCTGCCGTCCGTGCTCCTGGCGGCGTCGGCGGAACAGCAGGCGGATGGGGACCTCGGGGAAGGGCAGGCGGTCGCGGAGCTGGTTGATCAGGTACCGGCGGTAGGTGGCGTCGAAGGCCTCGATGTTGTTGACGAACAGGACGATCGTCGGCGGGGCGGTGGCGATCTGGGTGGCGTAGTAGATCTTCCCGGGGCGCCCGCTGCGGCTGCGGCGGGGGGCGTGCCGGGCGAGGAGGTCCTCGACCGCGGCGTTCAGCTCACCCGTGCCGACGCGGAGGCGGGCCTGGTTGTACAGGTCGCAGGCCAACTCCACCGCCTCGCGGACCCCCAGCCCGGTGGTCGCGCGCATCAGCACGACGGGGGCATAGGCCAGCTCCGGCAGCGTGCGGGCGAGGTAGGGGGCGTACTCCTCCCGATCGGCGCGGCCCTCGGCCAGGTCCCACTTGTTCACCGCGATCACGGTGGGCTTGAACAGATCGCTGATGTAGCGGATCAGGCCCTTGTCCACCTGGCCGATCCGGTCGGTGGCGTCCATCATGAACAGCACCACGTCCGCCCGGCGGACGCTGCGCAGGGCGCGGTGCTGGCTGTAGTAGTCGATGTCGTCGGTGAGGGCCTTTCGCTTGCGGACGCCGGCGGTGTCGATCGCCATCAGCGTCCTGCCGTCGATCTCGATGCGGACGTCCACGCTGTCGCGGGTGGTGCCGGGGACCTCCGAGACGATCACCCGCTCGGCCCCGGCCAGGGTGTTGATGAACGTGCTCTTGCCCACGTTCCGCCTGCCCACGATGGCCAGCTTCATCAACCCGCCGGTCTCGTGCTCGCCCGGGGAGGCGGGCAGCGCCGCGGCCACCGCCTCCATCAACTCGCCCGTGCCCAGCCGGTGGAGGGAGGAGACGGGCACCGGCTCGCCGGCGCCCAGCGCGTGCAACTCGCCCATCTCGACCGCCGACTCCGGCGCGTCCACCTTGTTGGCGACCAGGATGACGGGCTTGTCCTGCCGGCGGAGCCTCTCGGCCATCACCCGGTCCAGCGGCTGGGGACCCACCTGGGCGTCCACCACGAACAGGATCAGATCGGCCGAGGCCATCGCGAAGTCGATCTGCCGGGTCACCTCGCCGGTCAGGTCGTCGCGGTCCTCGATGCCGTAGCCGCCGGTGTCCAACAGCTCGACGTACCCGTCCCCGCAGGGCACGGGCGCGCTGATCCGGTCCCGCGTGACGCCGGGCATCGAATCGACGATGGCGATCCGCCTGCGCGCCAGGGCGTTCAGCAGACTGCTCTTGCCCACGTTGGGCCGACCCACGATGGCTACCACCGGCAGAGGCATGGCACTGTTGTACTCCAAATGCCCCGCCCGGGCCAAGGCGCCCCTTCCCTATGTCAAGATAGGCCGGCCAACCGCCGATCTCTCTGGACGGGGAAGGGCTGTGCACGGGGGAGCCATGCGACGGCCAGGCCGGCGGGCATTCGAATACGTCCTGTTCCGCAGCCCGGAAGTGGTCCGCGCGCCGGAGATGGGCGAGGTGGCGGTGGAACGCGTCGGGCCCGGCCGCGCGCTGTCGGCCGAGCAGACGGTCTTCCTCCGCCGCTGCATGCGCCTGCGCAGCCTGCTGTACATGATGCGCTGGCAGCGCAGGGGGACCGGCTGGGTGTACTTCGGGCGGATCGGGCGTGAGGTCTGCCACAGCGCCTTCGTCACACCCGCCCGGCGGTACCGCCGGATCTTCCCGGTGATCGAGGGGGATCAGGCCCTGCTGATCGGGCCCTGCTTCACGGACCCGGACTATCGGGGCAGGGGCATCTATCCCCGCATCCTCCGGCACATCGTCACGGAGTTGGGGGGGCGCGGCTATGGCCCGTTCTACGTGCACACCAGCCCGGCCAATGCCGCCAGCCTCCGGGGGATCGAAAAGGCGGGCTTCCTCCGCCTGGGGTGGTGGTCGGGCCGGCGGTGGCTGCTGAACGCGTGGGTGAGCACCCGCCGGGTGGGCGACTGACCCGCCCCGGCGCGCCTCCGCCGCGAGGCAAGCTGAGGCTTGCGGCCCGTAACCGCTTCGGCGGGCAACGTGCCGGAAGCACGAAATCCGAAACTCGAAATCCGAAGCAAACCCGAAACGACAAGCACGAGAGAAGAGGCGGAGAAGAAGAAGCAGCTACAACAGACCCAGGGAGGGACCCCATAAGACTCCGATCGGGCGCCTCGTCTATCGCCGGCTGGGTCTTCCGGACCTTCTTCCCTGACGCAGATTCTTTGCTGTTTCGGGTTTCTGATTTGTTTCGGATTTCGGGCTTCGGATTTCGGATTTGCCGCACACGGTTCGTCGATCCGCGCTATCCCGCTACGTGGCCGCGTGGAGGATCTCTCCGGCGGCGATGCGGGCGGCGTCCCAGGCCTCGGGGTTGTTCTTCCAGATCTCGACGTTGCCCACCGCGTCGTGGCCGAAGGGCATGGCGTGGACGATCTCGTTGACGAGCCGGTCGGCGTCGTCGCCCCGACCGGCCTCGCGGAGCAGCCACAGGTACTCGTAGTCCTGGAAGCCCCGCCGGTGTGCCTTCAGGCGGACGCTGGGGATCGGATCGGCCGAGCCGACCACGCTGCCGCGGTAGATCAGCAGCCCGCTGCCGTTGTAGGCCCGGTCGCCCTTGCGGAAGTTGATCGCGTCCGTCCAGTTCCGCTCCGGGTCGAAGCAGTCGTTCGGGCGGTCCCAGCAGGAGTCGAACTCCCACTCGCAGTAGCCGCACTGGTACTTCCACGCCGCCCATCCCAGCCCCCGGCCGGTGAGCAGGTCCAGGTCGGTGAACGTGTTCGACCCGCAGGCGGAGTTGCCCGCCCGCTCGTAGATCATCGGGCCGTAGAACCACGGCTCGACGCCCTGGGTGCGGAAGTGCGCCATCTTCGCCGCGTCGAACCCGGCCGTGTGGCAGATCCACAGGTCCACGTGCCCGCACAGGCCGTCCATCGCCTCCCACGAGTACCCCCCGTCGATGCGGTAGCGGAACCACCCCTTGCCCATGCCCCGCCGCAGCAGGTCGCCGTAGTACCGCATCTTCTCGTAGGCGGCCTCGTTGTACGACTCGTCCAGCCCGTCGAGGAAGGCGATCTTCTCCACCTTCCGCAGCACGGCCTCGGCGTCGAAGTGGGCGCGGAACTGCCGGCCCGTCTCGGCCCAGACGGCTTCGTATTCCTTCGTCCGGCCTTCCGCCGGCAGCGGCACCGGCCACGCTCGCCCCGTCTCGTTCCTCTTGTTGCAGTCAAACGGCAGGAGGATGTGGGTGAGCGGCAGGCCCTCACCCGGGCCCCAGTAGCCGCAGGCGGCGGTGAAGGCCGAGCCGTCCAGGTACTTGCGGAGCCGCCCGTCGTAGCCGGTCCAGTCGATGGCGACGTCCGTGCCGTTGACCGTGAGGGCGGGCTTGTAGCTGGGCACGCCGGGCTGGAAGCGGTGCCGGCGGGCCATCTGGTAGTAGCCCAGCTCCTGCTCGTCCGGCATGTCCAGGAGGGTGCGGTTGTAGATGTCACCCCGGCAGTGGATCTCCTCCGGCAGGGAGAAGTCCCAAACCTCCAGCGCGACGGGGACCTTCTTCGAGAAGCCCGGCGCCGTCACGGTCAGCTCGCCGGTGTACGTGCCCGGCGGGGCGTCGGCGCGGTCGCGGGGGACGTAGAGGTCCACCCAGACGGTCTGGTTGCGCTGGGCGGCGCCGATCCGGCCGGTCGGGTCGGGGATGTCGAAGCCCACCGGCCCGCCGCCGGCGGGCGGCAGGAGGGCGTCGGCATAGTAGCCCGCCCCCAGCGACAGCCGCTCGTAGCCCGTCGACGCCTGCGTGACGTGGGCGTAGCAGGCCTTGAACAGGGCGACGTTCCGCCCGGCGATCTCGGCCCCGTCGGGCCCGACAAGCCGCTCCAGCGCCACGCGAATTCCCGCCGCCGGCCCGTCGGCCTCGACGATCACCTGGAAGGAGACGAACTCGTTCCGGGCGGCGCGGAGGCGGACCCGCCCGCCGTCCCAGACGGCGTTGGACGACCGGTAATCGCCGCTGGGGTAATCGGCGTGGATGTCGGTGCGGTCCTCCAGGTACCTGCCGGTGGCGGGGCTGACGCGAACGCCGTCGCCCGTCGCCCAGATGCGGATCGCTGCGTGGCCCATGACCTGCTCTCCAACTCCAATTCGCCTTCCCCGGTGGCCGCAATTGCTTTGGCAGGATGGGATTGTATCGGCCCGGGCGGAAGGCGGCAAGGGCAGACTCCCGCGGCCCGGCGGTGGTGGGATCGCATCGAGATTTCTGTATTTTTGGTCTGTGCGGCGCGAACCGATCGAGGTGGGGGGCGTACCACGAATGAAGGATCGAGGGGCCTCCGCCCTCGTAAGGCCCCCAAATGCGGATGCAGGTTTTCCTCCTTTCCCTGCCTCCGCTCACGGCAGTATCGCGACGCGAACTGCAAGTGACACGGGCCCTGTTGCGCTCGGCTCACCCGGAACAGCGGCCCGTGATTTTTTGCGCGCAGAGGATCAAGACGGTTACGAGTGCCGCCGGGCGGGGCGGCAAGGCGGGCCGGGGGCTTGACTTCCGGCGTCCGTGCCGCCCCGCCCGGCGGCACTCGCAACCGCGCGGCGAAGGGCGCTTGACGCCCCAACCGGCCCGCTGTAGCGTGGAGCCATCGGCCCAACGGTTTTTTGGCACTTGGCACTTGGCACGGTGGCATTTGACACAGGGGTAATCGGTTGCGGGAAGCCGGCGGGACAACTTGCCCTTGCCCGGACGCCGCGCAGGCGGACGGCCCTCGTATCCCCTGCCGGTCTACGAAGCCAAAGGAAAAGTGACGAGCCCCCTCACGAGCTGATGCGGTAACCAGCCGTTCCCTGGGGTTTCGGTAAAGATGTTCCTTGGAAAATGGGCAAAGGAGACGCTGATGAGCAGGAAAAGGACACTCGTTACGCACGCCGTTGCCTTCTTGGCAGGTTGCCTGGTGATGTCCGTAGTTCTGGTGGGACTTGGAGCCTATCTGGTCGAGACGGAGTCTGCGCAGGAACAGGCCGTTTC
>DASRZG010000507.1:0-7713 GCA_035686585.1 Phycisphaerae bacterium | reverse complement strand
CGGCAGCGTCCAGCCGGCCACCTGCAGCTCAATGGGCATCTCGACCGCGGGCGCGCCGGCGGCCTGGACCGCGGCCGTCCCCTTGTCCGTCCCGGGCCTGGCGTCGGCGGGCACGTGCACGGTAAGGAACACCGGCTGCATGATCCCCGGCGCCGCCGAGGCCGCCTGGACCACCTCCCGCGGGAGGCCGTAGGCATGGTCCGCCCTCTTGACCGGCTCGGCCGGCGCCGCCGGGTCGAGCACGTCCAGCGGTCCGGGCCGTCCGTCCTTGATGTTCACGGGCGGCGGATCGGGCAGGAGGTACCGCACCTCGATCGCCCCGGCGCCGATGACGCCGGGCCCGGTCAGGTCGGAGACCTTGACCTGCAGCCCTTCGACGGCCTCAGAGGAAGCCACGATCAACTCGCCGAGGAAGGCCCCGTTGCGTGCCGCGGCGATCCGGACGGGATTCGGCGGGGCCAGCGGGTCAACGGAATCCCTCCAGTCGGCGGGAATGGCCGGGTTCTGCGCCCAGACTTGCAGCCCGTTGGAAGCGGCGGCGCTCGCAGCGCCCCCCTGGCCGGCGGCCCTCAGATCCAGGCTCACCAGCCCCATGGGAAGCCAGTCGAACAACTGCACGTTATGGGCTCCGACGGTGTTGAGAATCGCCTTGTTGTACGGCGCGCGGTGGACCTCGACCGCCAGGACGTTGCTCCCCTTGCGCAGGGCCGCGGCCGGAATCCGCACATCGCTCAGCCGCCGGATCCTCTGTTCCAGGCGGTCGGCATTGGCCGTGGCCGCCTGCCAGATCCCGATCGGCTTGCCCGCGGCGGTGGAGTAGGCCTCGGCCGGATATTCCTCGGCCGGCGCCTCCAGCCCCTTCCCGTCGGCGTCCGGGAGGTGCCCGCGGGCCACCTCTTTGCCGTTGAGGTAGACGACCACCCCGCCGCGGTACGCCACGGAGAGCGTCAGGTCGGCGGCGCCGGCGGGGTCGGCGATCGTGAACAGCCCTCGCGCACACAGCAGCGCCATGACCGGGCTGGTCAATTCGTAGCCGCAGTACCCCTTGTTCTCGGCCGCCGGGACATACGCCCACCCGCGGGAGGTCGGGAAGAACGGGCCGCGCTTATGCCGCCAGGCGTGGTCGTCGAAGCCCGGCGCCGTCCAGTCGGCCGGCGGCAGCGGCGAGTCGCAGCCGTGCTTCATGATCACCAGTTCCCCGTCCTTGCGGTAGACCGGCTTGCGGGCCGTGACGAAGTAGCGCCAGTAACTGTCCGTGCTCAGGACGACCGTCTGCCCGGACGGCGCCGGCTGTGTCTCATCCGCCGTCAGCGCCGCCGCGGCGGTCAGGAGAATTACGCTCGTTGTCATCACCACGCGCTGCTTCGTCATGTCCGGCCTCCGATTGCACTGTTTCCTCAAACACCATTGCCCGGGGGAAGGCGATCGGAAAAACCTTTTTGAGCGCAGGCGAGTAACGCAGTTGCTCGCCTGCGCTATTTCGCCCCCGGGCCTCGTGGCCGGGGGCTGATCTTCCCGTACCGACCAGGCATGGAGTGTTGATGAGGTTAGCCCCGGGCCACGAGGGCCCGGGGCGAAATATAGCCCTACCCCTACCCCTTTCCAAGCCTCCCCCAAACATCCCAGTGCCGATCGGAGCACATCGCCACCTCCAGCCCGTCAAGCCCCGCCGCCGCCAGTTGGGCCTGCACCTCTTCGACCGTGTACGCCGACAGCAGCGAGCGGTAGAACTCCTCCTGCAGCACGACCGCTTCCTCGCGGGCGTAGCGATCGACGATGTCGTGGGCGTCGGCCTGGCAGGCGGGCCGGGCCAGGTCGCGGAGGAACACCACCGTTCCTTTCCGCCCCAGCCGCTTCAGCTGCGCCCAGAACGCCGCCACGTCCGTGATGTGATGGACGATGCTGTTGGAGAAGATCACGTCAAAAGGCACCGCGGGCATGCCGCCCCCCTTGGCGTCGGCCAGGACCAGCTCGATCGACCGGGCCAGGTCCGCCCGCTCGACGTTCGCCCGGGCCAGCGACAGCATCGCCTCCGACACGTCCACCGCCGTCACGCGCCACCCCGGGCGGGCGCGGAGCAGGCGGATCGGGATGTCCCCCGGCCCGGTGCCCAGGTCGATCGCCCGCGCCCGCGGCGCCTCGCCCGCCACCTCCAGCAGGCGGTCCACGAACGCCTGGTTCACCGCGGCGAAGTCCGCCCGGTCATAGGCCTCGGCCTCGGCGGGGATGTCCATCGCCTCCGGCTCCGGCCGGCGGGGCATGGGATTGCTCATGGTCCGCTCCTCCTTCACGCGCCGCCGGCCCCCTCGCCAAGCAGGCGCCGCCACAACTCCATCGTCCCCGCCCAGTCGATCTCGCCGCTGCCGCCGTCGGGTATCAGCACGTCCTCCAGCCGGCGCCCGTCCAGGAAGAACGCCGGGACGCCGGCGATGTTCAGCCTGGCGCCCTCGGTGAGGTCCCGCCGCAGGCGCTCGGCCGCCGCCGGGCCTGTGTAGGCCGCCCGCCACGCGGACGGGTCGATGCCCGCGCCCTCGGCCAACTCGCCCAGGCGGGCGTCGTCGAGCGGGGCGTCCTCGGGCGCCTGGTACAGCAGCTCCGCGTATCGCCGGGCCGCGTCCGCCCCGCCCGCCTCCCGCGCCGCCACGGCCGCCCGGGCCGCCGGACACGACCGCGCATACTCGGGCCGCTCCACCAGCACCGACGGGTTGCACGACGGGTGGAACGGGAACTGCTTGACCGCCACCCGAAGCCGCCCTGCCATCCGCTCCACCAGCCCCTTCACGGCCTCGTGGCTCTCGCGGCAGTAGGGGCAGTGGAAATCGCTGAACATCACCAGTGTGTGCGGTGCGCCGGCCGGGCCGTAGGTCAGGTCGTCTTCGAGGACGGCCGCGGTGCTGGCCGGGGCTTCACGCCAGGCGCGGGCGATCTCCTCGATCCGCCCGGGGCCGCCGCCGTGAAGACGGCGATGGGCCTGGCGAATGGGTCCGCCCACCCACACCAGCAGGGCCAGCTCGCCCAGCAGGACCAGAGGGACGATCACCGCCGCCACCGGCCGGATCGCCCTGCCCGGACGGCGCCGGACCAACCAGCCCACCAGCACCACCGCCGCCAGCAGGAAGTTGGCCGCGTGCGCGGCCGAGCACCACGGGCAGAAGGCCTTGACCGTATGCGCCATCCAGTGCAGGCAGACCGCCGACACGACCGTCCCGGCCGTCAAGGCGGCCACCAGCGGCAGGCCCTTCGCCGACCGCCTCCGGGGCAGCCCCAACACGATCATCCCGCCTCCCAGCGCCTAGAAGTACAGCATCCCCCACGCCGCCAGCGGCAGGTGCGCCTGGACGGCCTGGGGGCTCTTGAGGACCGTGGCGCAGTCGCTGTCGCCCGAGCAGATCCGCAGCGCCAGCCCCCCCGCCATCGCCAGGTCCAGGTGCGCCGCCAGCAGGACCGCGCTGCACCCCCAGCCCGCCAGGATCAGCGCGGACGCGAGGACGGCAACGACGGGACACGCTCGGGGTCTTTTCGCGGGGTCAGACATACGAAACGCCGCAATCAGCCAATGCCTTGCACCAGCCATGATACACGCCCGCCGTCCCTGACAGAATGTCTATCTGCCGGTGCGGCATGCCACTTCCCCTTCTTCCGCCGTTGGAATCCGCCTCCGTTCCGCGGAAAGCGCCTTCCGCGATCAATCGGCGGTCCTGGCGGGCGCAGTCCGGCGGGAATCCAGGTACAGCGTGTCCGGGCAGATATCCTGCTCGTGCGGCCAGGCGACGGTTCCGGTCACGACCCGAACCTGCCGAAAATACTCCACGTCCTTGAGTTCAGCGAACACGCCGAAGGTCAAAAGGGGACGGCAATCGTAGACACCGACCTCTCCGCTGGTGAACGTGATCTCCAACTGATAGTCCGGCTTCGCTTTGACCGCCTTCACGCGTGGCAACATCGGGCATCCCTCATCGCATGCCGAAACCAGCAGGGAGATTACACCCGAGAGGACTCGAACTTTTCACCTGCGATTCGGGCAGTCGCCCCGCCTGCCCGGCGGGGTAAACCACCCCCGAGGGGATTCGAACCCCTGTTGCCGGGATGAAAACCCGGTGTCCTGGGCCTGCCTAGACGACGGGGGCACGGCGGCGGGTCGCGTACGCTTGCACGTCCGCGTCACGCTTCGCGAATCGCGGACAGTAGCCACCTCGCTTCCGCGATTCCAGTATATTCTCTTTCGACACCCCCTGTCCCACCCACTCACAAAATCTGCGCCCCCCACCTGTTTAACCGCAAGCCCGCAGGGCTGCGCGTTCTCTCCATACCGTCCACCCTCGACCCAACCGGCCCGAACGCCCCCGAACCCCGCAACCCATCCCAACCGCCCGCCGCGAGCCGGCGTACCAGAAGGGACCCCGCCCGCCGCGCCGCCCTTGCATTCCAACCCCGCGCCGCGCAGAATGCCTCCGGCAACGGGCCCGCCGCACTCAGGATAGGAAACGCATCGTGACGACAGTGAAAACGGACGCATCGACCGACTACGTCGTGAAGGACCTGGCCCTGGCCGATTTCGGCCGGAAGGAAATCGCCATCGCCGAGAAGGAGATGCCCGGGCTGATGGCGACGCGGGCCAAGTACGGCCCGAGCAAGCCGCTGGCGGGCGCCCGGATCATGGGCAGCCTGCACATGACGATCCAGACGGCGGTGCTGATCGAGACGCTCCGCGAGCTGGGCGCCGACGTCCGCTGGGCGAGCTGCAACATCTTCAGCACCCAGGACCACGCCGCCGCGGCCATGGCCGCCGCCGGGGTGCCGGTGTTCGCCTACAAGGGCGAGTCGCTCCAGGAATACTGGGAGTTCACCCGGCGGGCGCTGACCTGGCCCGACGGCAAGGGCCCGCACCTGGTCGTCGACGACGGCGGCGACGCCACGCTGATGCTCCACCGGGGCTGTGCGGCCGAGGACGACGCGTCCATCCTCGACGGGGATGACAGCGAGAAGGTCGCCGACCTGGTCGCCCTGGACAACCTGCTGAAGCGGACCCTGAAGGAGGATCCGCAGTACTGGCACAAGCAGATCGCCGACTGGAAGGGCGTGTCGGAGGAGACCACCACCGGCGTCCACCGGCTGTACCAGATGCTGGAGGCGGGCGAGCTGCTGGTGCCGGCGATCAACGTCAACGACTCGGTCACCAAGAGCAAGTTCGACAACATCTACGGCTGCCGGGAGTCGCTGGTCGACGGCATCAAGCGGGCGACGGACGTGATGATCGCGGGCAAGGTGGCCATGGTCTGCGGCTACGGCGACGTGGGCAAGGGGTCGGCCGAGACGCTCAAGAACCACCGCGCCCGCGTGTGGGTCTCGGAGATCGACCCGATCTGCGCCCTGCAGGCGGCGATGGCGGGCTACAAGGTGGCCCCCGTCGAGGACGCCCTGCCGGTCGCCGACATCTTCGTCACCGCCACCGGCAACTGCGACATCATCACGGCCGAGCACATCTCGAAGATGAAGGACCAGGCCATCGTCTGCAACATCGGGCACTTCGACAACGAGATCCAGGTGGCCGAGCTGGAGCGGTGGCCCGGCGTGGTCAAGACCAACATCAAGCCGCAGGTGGACATGTACACCTTCCCGGACGGCCACAGCATCTACCTGCTGGCCGAGGGGCGGCTGGTGAACCTGGGCTGCGCGACCGGCCATCCCAGCTTCGTGATGAGCAACTCCTTCACCAACCAGACGCTCGCCCAGATCGACCTCTGGACCGGCGGCCGGGAGGTGGGCGTGTACCGGCTGGACAAGAAGCTGGACGAGGAAGTCGCCCGCCTGCACCTGGCCAAGCTGGGCGTCAAGCTGTCCAAGATGACCGACAGGCAGTCCAAGTACGTCGGCATCCCGGTGGACGGGCCGTATAAGTCGGAACACTATCGGTACTGACGATCCTCCTTCGCCAAGGCTTCGGAGGACACGTTGGCGATTGACGATTGTCGATTGGCGAATGATCGGCGTCGGGAAGCCCGTGTCGCTTCGCGCGCGTGGGAGGGGGGGAAGGGAAACGATAACGACGCCGAACGGCAAGCCGAACGGGTCGTCGGATGCGCGGTCAGGAACCCGCTTACGTTGGCGGCGTGACGATCACGTGCACGTTGTCGATGCTGACGCTGCAGTTTTCGACGTAAGGCCACCATTCCACCGAGGCGATGGGCGTCGCGGAGCTGACCTGGACCGGGCCGAAGAGGCCCCCGGCCTCGGCTGCGGGGGCGGACTCGGCGACGGCGAGGACCTCCCCGTCCGCGCCCCGGGCGATCATCGTGACGGTCTCGCCTGCCGGTGCGGTGACGTCCGCAGACACGGCGTAGACGGGCATGTCGAAATCGGCCACGAGGTTGTGGCCCGGCGGGTAGGTGCAACTGTTCACGCGCAGCAAGTGATTGCCGTCCTCCTCCTGCACATGGGGAGCCCTGTTCGCCTTCGCGATGCTCCGGAAATGCACGCCCCAGACGCCGTAGTTGAGGCCCGCGTTGATCGACGGCGGGTGGATCATCGATCCGTCCGGGAGGGTCTCGAAGTCGATCAGCACGTCCTCGGTCGGCGGGTCAGGCAGGGGCACGATCCGGAACGTCGTCACGTCGGTCAGGGCAGTTCCCCGCAGGCCGCCCTCGACGGTATGCTCGCCCGGCGACATGTCGAAGTCCTGCCAGTTGTATAGAAACTGCCACGTCGCCGTACCCCCCGCGGGGATCGTCAGCCACGTGAACATCATCGTGGCGATCTGGGGGTACTTGTGCGTCCCGTCAATCAGGACCGTGCCCTGCGTGGAGTCGGGGAACTCCATCCGGAACTCGCCCCCGTTGTTGACGATCGTGACCGTCATCACCACCGGCTCGCCGTAGTAGTAGACCTCCTTGTCGGTCGAAACGGTCAGCTCCAGCCGCTGGCGCATGGGCAGGTCTTGGCGATATTCGTAGCCTGCCCTCGTGTCCCAGGTCACCAGCTCCACGTCGCACAGGTCCATCGGCGGGGGGGCAAGGGATTGCACCATTGGGTTCGGGTAGACGTACGGAGGGGCCCACAATTCCCCGTCCGGCAGGTGCAGCACGTCCCGGCCGCGCCCACCCCGAAAGACCGACCCGTCGGGCCAGTCGGCTACGTCGGCGGCGTCTCGGACAACGCCATCCCCGTCCGGGTCGGGGGGCTCCCATCGAATGTAGATGTCATCGGCGCCCGCGCCGGCCCGGAGGAACACCCGGCCGGTGAAGGCGAAGCCGTTCCCAGGACCGTCTCCCCGCTCGAACACGATCCGATCGTCCCGGCCGCCGGTGCTCAACTCGGTCTGTCCACCGACCGTGACGCTGTCCAGGCGAACCTCGTCCCTGCCCCCGCCCGTGCGGACCACGACGTCGCCGGCGACCTCGACATGCTCGATGTTGACCGCGTCGCCCCCCCGCCGAGTGCAAACAAGCAGCCCCGACGGCAGCACGGCGTCGAGCAGCTCCAGCACGTCGTCGCCACGGCCCAGGGCGGCGCGGAGGGCTCCGGTCACGTTATCCAGGACCAGCGGGCCGGCCGTGCCGTTGACGGTGGTGCCGTCGGCGCCGGCGATGCGGAATTGGCCGTCGGACAGGCCGGCCTGGTCGATCACCACGTGGTTGGCACGGGCGTCGCCCCGGAGGATCAGGTCCCCGTCGATCACGACCGCCGTCACGTCGCCCGCCATCAGCAGCCTCGGCT
>DASRZG010000506.1:0-2725 GCA_035686585.1 Phycisphaerae bacterium | reverse complement strand
CGGAGGGGTCGCGCTGGGGCGGGGCGGCGGATGCCGGCGCGGTCCAGTGGGGGTCGACCGGCTGGCGGCGCGACGACGCCCTGTGCCCCAGCCCCGCCGACGGGGCCGTCCGGGCGGTTTGGGTGGTCGCGGAAATCCCCGCCGGCGCCGCGGCCGGCGCGTATCGGGGCACGCTGACGATCTCGGCGGTCGGCCAGAAGCCTATCGAGGCGCCGGTCGAGCTGAGCGTGATCGACTGGACGCTGCCGAACCCGGCCAAGTTCACCTACTTCCTGGGCATGATCCAGTGCCCCGAGGGCCCCGCGCTGACGTACGAGGCGCCCCTGTGGTCGGACCGCCACTGCCGGCTGGTGGCCGAGAGCCTGCGATGGATCGGCAAACTCGGGCCGAAGGTGCTGCAGCTGCCCCTGACGGCCGAGAGCCAGTACGGCAACCAGCGGTCGCTGGTCACCTGGGTCCGCGACGAATCGGGCCGCCTCACCCACGACTTCAGCGCCGTCGAGAAGTACGTCGACCTGGCGCTGGAGCACATGGGCAAGCCGCAGTTCGTGGTGCTGGGGGTATGGGATTCGTGCATGCACATCTCGACCGAGGGACATCGGCGGAAGTTCCCGCGCTACACCGTCCGCTCGGCGGACGGGACGCTGTCCAATGCCGACGGCCCGGTCCACGGCAGCGTCGAGGGCGAGGCCTTCTGGAAGCCCGTGCTGGGCGGCGTCCGCGACCTGCTGGCCAAGCGGGGCCTCACCGACCGGATGGCGCTGGGATACGTCGCCGATCAGGGGCCGGACAAGGCGACGGTCGGCGTCTTCCATCGCCTGCTGCCGAACGCGGGCTGGCAGGCGACACGCCATATCCCCCGGGGCTATGGCAGCGTCGCCTATGAAGGCGGCACGGTCCCCATCCTGTACCAGGCGAACGTCTGGGGCGGATGGGACCACTGGGATCCCGCCACCCGCCGGCCCTACGGGTGGAAGTTCCCCCTCGACCCGTCGCTGCGGACCTGGCTGGACCGCGGGCTGTTCGACGCCAGCAGCATTCCCCAGTTCCGCACCGCCTGCGAGCAGGCCCTGCTGGCGGACCGCCGCGGGCTGGGGCAGATCGGCGCCGACTTCTGGGCGACGCGCGGCGACAAGGAGGTCCGCGGCGGCACGCTCGTCGGGCGCTATCCCGCCACCAGCGAGGGGAACCTGGGCATCTACGCCGGGCAACTGCTCTATCCCGCCCCCGAAGGCCCCGTCCCGACCGCGCGGTATCAGATGATGCGGGAGAACATCCAGGAGTGCGAGGCACGGATCTTCCTGGAGAAGCTCCTGACCAGTGCCCCCTGCCCGCTGCCGGCGGGGCTCCCCGCCAAGGCCCAGGCCGTCCTGGACGAACGCACCCGCTGGCACCGCGTGGCGTCCCTGGCGGCTGAGTCGGTCATCTCCTGGCCCTACTCCGGGTGGGAGGATCGATCGGCGCGGCTGTACGCCGTCGCGGGCGAGGCCGCTCGCGCCGTCGAAGCCCGGTGACCGTCGGACAAGGCGCCGCCGACGTGCCGGAGGTGCCTGGGGAGGTTACCTGTCTCCCCCCAGGGCCTGCTCGGTGATGAACTCCGCCCCGCACTTGGGGCAGCGGAAGACCGGCTGCCTGGGCGTGCGGAAGGTGGTGTTGCACCGCTCGCACAGGATAGCATCGTAGGCCTGCTTCTCCTTGCAGTGCGGGCAGACGACCGGGAAGGGATCCAGCCAGCCGACGGTCTGGGTGCCGGTCTTGCCGCATTTCTCGCAGATCACCAGGACCGGCCTGCCCTTGGCCATGACCAGTTCGGCGCGGGACGGGCCGGTCACCCGCGAGTAGGCCATCCAGCCCGCGCCGAGCACCACGACGGCCACGACGCCGATGGCGACGTACCTGCCGGCGCCCTCGTTGATCCACTCGCGTATCCGGGCGATGAAACCTTCGTCGAAGCTCATTTCAGCGTGTCCGCCAAGGGATCCATCTTGCCGTCGATCACCATCCAGATGCGATCGACAGCGAAGTTGAAGGAACTGACGTGCGAGGCGTTGACCAGCCCGTTGCCGTCGTACAGGATCCGCCCGTCGTCGGTCTTGTCCTCGAAGAACCCCGCGTGCCCGTCGGCGTACATGACGCAGACGCCGGGGTAATGCGACAGCACGACCATGTAGCCGCCGTTGATGTTGTCGGCCATGAAGGTGAACCCGGACGGGTCCGCCAGGTCGCACATCTTCATCTGCCGCAGCATGTAGGGCTCTTCCTTGAGCACGTTGGGCGGGCTGCCGCCCACGTCGGCCTTGCTGTAGTAGTTCATCCGCCGGGTGGCGTAGGTCATCCGGCAGTGGCGATAGCCGTTAACGTTCGGCGGCCAGGGGTTGGCGCTGCGCCACGGCGGATACGCGCCGTGCTGGTCGTCAAACCACGGATCGGCCGTGCTCCTCTCGGTGGTGGGGCAGACGAAGATGTCCGGGCCGTTGATGAGCTTGGCCTGCCAAAGGAGCCCGGTGTTGATGATCTTGTTGTTTTGCATGATGTAAAGGCAACTCATGCTGATAGTGTCCCGGTTCGTGTTGCCGCCATCGAAGTTGATCCCCGGGAACCTGTAGTCATTGTCCGTCCAGTACATGTACCACGCCCCGCCCATCGCGTGCAGGTTCGTCTTGCACTTGGTCCGCCGCGCCAGTTCCATCGCCCGGCCCAGGCTGGGCATAAGGATCGTTACAAG
>DASRZG010000505.1:0-3425 GCA_035686585.1 Phycisphaerae bacterium | reverse complement strand
GGGGAGGCAACGCCGTGGTGCGGATGCAGGTCAATGGAGGGCCCTTCAACCTCTTGGGCACCGGGGCGGACAGCGATCCCGTCGTGGCCGGCGGGACGATCTACCAGGGTGGCTCCGATGGCCTTGCGGCCTTGGACTCGACCACGGGCAATGAGGTCTGGAAGTACAAGACGGATCAGCCGGTCGCCGCCCCGCCCGTCGTGGCCGATGGGGTGATCTACTTCGTGACGGGGACGGTCGGGGGCATGTTCAGGATGCCAGCGAACGCCCCCGCCCAGCCCCAGCCCCAGGCCGCCAACGAGGCCGTCCTGCACGCCCTGCGATTGAAGGTGGAGCCTTGACGGTCGCGCGCGGCAATCCCTGGCCTCAGTTGGGTCCCGGGCCGCTGATCGCCCCGTCGCTGCTGGCGACGGACTTCATGCGCGTGGGCGAAATGGCGGAAGAGGCCATCGCGGCCGGGGCGGACGTGCTCCACGTGGACATCATGGACGGGCACTTCGTGCCCAACCTGTCCCTGGGCCCGGGGTTCGTGAAGTCCATCCGCCGGTACACCGACCACCCGCTGGACGTGCACATCATGGTCACCGACCCGCGCTATTATGTCGAGCGGTTCGCCGAGGCCGGGGCCGACAGCATCACCTTCCACATCGAGGCGACGGACGAGCCGGCCGCCCTGATCGACCGGCTGCACGAGCTGGGCCTGGGGGCGGGAGTGACGCTGAAACCGGGAACGCCGGCGGCCGCACTGGAACCGGTCGTCGAGGCGGCGGACCTCGTGCTGGCGATGACGGTGGAACCCGGGTACGGCGGGCAGGAGTTCAGGGAAGATATGCTGGCGAAGATCTGGGCGCTGCGCGGTATGCTGGACGGCGCCCGGCGTCTGGAGGTGGACGGTGGGATCGGTCCGGAGACGGCGCGGCGGTGTGCCGAATCGGGGGCGGACGTGTTCGTGGCGGGCGTGAGCGTCTTCCGCGCGGCGGACATTGGCGGGGCCGTCGAGGCCCTCCGCACGGCGGCGAGACGAACCGTGCGGTGACGCGCCCGGCGGGCAGGTGCGGAACCGATCTCGCACCGGACGTGTTTCCCACGGGAGACAGGACCGGGATGAGGAGAATCGATGTCCAGGGCGCCATCGGAACCCAGGAGACCGTTTGACGCCTCGGCGTTCGAGGGACCGGCGTTCCGCAAGAAGCGCGAGGTCCCCGACGGGCTGTGGATGCGATGCGCCGGCTGCGAACGGATGCTGTATCGCAAGGTGGTCGCGGACAACCTGGAGGTGTGCCCGGAGTGCGGGTATCACTTTCGCGTGGGGGCGCGCCGGCGGATCGGGCAGCTCACCGACGAGGGCAGCTTCGAGGAACTGTTCGCGGAGATCGGCCCGGCGGACCCGCTGAAGTTCGAATGGGCCGGAAAGACCTTCGCCGATCGGATCCGCCAGGAGCAGGCCAAGACGGGCAACACCGAGGCGGTGCTGACCGGGATCGCCTACATCCGCGGTCGCCGGGTTGCGCTGGGGGTGATGGACGGGGAATGGCTGATCGGCACGATGGGCTCGGTGGTGGGGGAGAAGGTGGCACGTCTGTTCGAACGGGCCGCCGCCGAGTCGCTCCCGGCGGTCATGGTCTGCACGTCCGGCGGGGCGCGGATGCATGAGGGGGCGCTGAGCCTGATGCAGATGGGCAAGACGGCGGCGGCCCTGGGGCGGCTCAACGACGCCGGGGGGCTCTACATCTCGATCCTCGCCGATCCCACGACGGGGGGCACGTCGGCCAGTTTCGCCATGCTGGGCGACGTCATCATCGCCGAACCCGGGGCCGAAATCGGGTTCGCGGGCAAGCGCGTCCTCGCCAACACGATCAAGGCCGAACTGCCCAAGGGCTTCCAGAGTTCCGAGTTCCTGCTGGAGCACGGGTTCGTTGACATGATCGTTGCGCGGGCGCAGCTTCGCAGCGAACTGGCGTGGCTGATCGACTACCTCACGACGTAGGCGCCGCCGCCGGCGGCGATGCTCGCGGCAGGAACTCCCCCATGACCGAAGAACGGCAGATCAAGCATCATCGCGTCGTCGACTATCTCGACGCCCACGGGCTGGACGCCGTGCTGCTTTCCCGGCGATGCAACTTCAGTTGGTACACGTGCGGGGCGCACAACTACGTGAACGCGGCCACCGACGTGGGCAGCAGCTTCCTCCTGGTCGGCCGCGAGCGGGCGGTCGTGCTGACCACCAACATCGAGGCCACCCGCCTGGGCGAGGAAGAGCTTCGCCCATCGGAGATCGAGATCGCGGCGTACCCGTACCACGATTCCGGTCGGCGAGACGCCGTCTTCGCGAAGGCGATCGGGTCGCAGCGCGTGGCGGCGGACGCGGCGGTGCCGTGGACGAAGCTCCCGCCGCTGGAACCGGACTTCGACCGTCTGCGATGGACGTTGACGGACGCGGAGATCGCCCGGTATCGGGCGCTTTGCCGGGACGTGGTGCGTTGCGTCGAGTCCGCCGCCCGGGCCGCGGCGCCCGGGCTGACCGAGCATGCCCTCGCCGCGGCGCTGAGCGGGCGCGTGCGCGACGCCGGGGCCATTCCCTGGGTACTCCTGGTAGCCGGGGACGAGCGGGTGGAAAGGCACCGCCATCCGCTGCCGACCGGGATGCCCGTTCGGCGGTATTTCATGCTGGTCGTCTGCGCGGAGCGCGGCGGGCTGATTGCGGCGTGCACGCGGCTGGCGGCGTTCGGAGGGATCGGCGAGGAACTGGCTCGCAAGCACCGCGCGGTGGCGACGGTGGACACGGCGCTCATTTCGGCGACCCGGCCGGGGGCGACGCTCGGGGAGATCTACGCCGAAGGGCAGCAGGCGTATCGCGCGGTGGGGTTCGGCGACGAATGGCGGAACCATCACCAGGGCGGATCGTGCGGATACAACCCTCGCGAGCTCATCGCCACGCCCGGCGAGAAGACCCGGGCCCTTGCCCGTCAGGCGTTCGCGTGGAACCCGTCGATCGCGGGGACCAAGTCCGAAGATACGATCCTTTGTATGGAGGCGGCGCCGGAACGGCTGGGCGGGC
The DNA here is from genome assembly GCA_035686585.1 of Phycisphaerae bacterium. Taxonomy (GTDB): domain Bacteria; phylum Planctomycetota; class Phycisphaerae; order SM23-33; family SM23-33; genus DASRZG01. Next base: position 367 of record DASRZG010000505.1, on the reverse strand, counting down.
CTACGGACTGGCCGGCCATCGCCGCTGAATGGCAGGGCAGGAAACTCGAGCGCCCCGATATCCTGGCCCTATAGGGTTGTTAGCGGCCCGAAGCGTCCCCGTCCGTGCCCGTCGTTTTCTTCTTGGCCCTTTTGCGGCCGCCGCGCGACCTCTTCCGGCGCGGGGACTGTTTTGCTGCGGGCGGGGCTTCGTCGGGGAGCTTCTCCGTCGCGCCCTCGCCTTGCTCTGGCCCGGTGGGTTCTCCGCCGCCGCCTTCGGCGGGCTGCTTGGCCGCGCCGGTCGCCTGGTCGGACTTCCTCCTGGATCTGCCGGATCTCCGAGCGCGTTTCCTCGCAGGCGGTGGGGGGGGCTCCTTGGCCTGTTCGGG
>DASRZG010000504.1:0-4142 GCA_035686585.1 Phycisphaerae bacterium | reverse complement strand
ATTCCCGCCAAGCCCGCCGCCGCGGTGCGCGTCGCCGCCGTCTCGGCGCCCCCGGCCGCCGCCCACGGGAAGGTGGACGTCGATCCGGTCACGGGCAAGACGTACTACGTCGTCAAGGCCGGCGACCGCGGCTTCTGGGACGTCTCCGTGGCCGTGTTCAAGGGAGAAGGCAAGCACTACCTCGCCATCGAGAAGGCCAACCCCGACCGCGACCCGCGGAAGCTGCATCCGGGCGACAAGATCTGGGTCCCGGTCCTCCCGGCCACCCCCGTCGCCATCGCCGCCCGGACGCCCCCGGCCCCGCGCCCCGCCCCCTCCACCGGCGGCGGCCAGACCATCGCCAACGTCACCATCCGCACCGGCGCCCCCACCCGCGCCAGACTCCCCGGCGGGGCGATGTTCGACTGACGCCGAAAAGGTCCGGACAAGTCAGAAAGCGGACCCGTGTGCCACGGGTGCGTTGGTACGTGTTTAGTGGGGCTTGGGTGCCACGGGCTGCTTGCAGCCCGTGGGGGAAGGGGAAGGGTTCGGCAGGCACCCCCCCCATGCCTCACAGGCTGCAAGCAGCCTGTGGCACCCAGGGTAAGTACCGTGCCTGGAAACGAATACCACGTCGCCAAACAGGTACTGCGTTGTTCGCACCCGTGCCGCAAGACTTCCCGCGCGGAGACATCCCTGGTCGACCCTCGTCCCCGGAATGCGGGCCTGTCGCAACGAGTCCCCTTCGCCCGGTACGTCTGTCGGCACGGCTGCAGACATCGCAGCCGTGGCACCCGGCATCCGACCCCGAGCATACGGTCGTTCTATTTCGCCCCCGGCCCTCGTGGCCGGGGGCTACGCCATCCGGACCCCGTGGCAGGATACCCCCGGGAAACCACCGTGGCACCCGACCGTCTGCGCCGCCGTCGTCCTGTGCGCAGGCGCCGCCGTCTGCCATTCACCGTCCGGCGTGCGATTTCCCCTTCCTTCCGCCCGCGCGAGGCTCCGCCGCGGTGAGCACTAGGACCGAACCTTTTCTTCCGCTGGTGGGGACGTCCGGCATCTCCGCCGGACGGGCCTTTCGGACCGTGCCCTGCCGGATGAGCTGGGAGACGACCGACTGAATCTTCAGCCGGTTCTTCCCGCTGTAGTCGCTGGTCTCGTGCTGCCACCGATCGTATAGGTCCGGCCCAAAGACAACGCCGCCCTGCTCAGACAGGGCCTCGGTCACCCACTGGGCATAGGTCCGTCCGGGGAATATGCCCCTGCCGGCAGGGCTGTGGCCGGCCGTCGCCAGGACCTGCCGGGCGGCGCGGGCGAAGTCCTTCTGCAAGAGGGCCAACTGGCCGTTCACCGACTCCAGCTCCTGCAGCAGCCATTCCCGCGTCTCTTCCAGCTCGGCCTTGCGGGCGTCCCTGAGCCGTACCGCCGCCTCAAAGCCTTCCCCCATGATCGCCTTCTGGAACTTGTCAGCATCGGTGTGTGTCATGGCCATATCTTAAGCTTAACCTCCTCCTAGATTATACATAAGTATCCCAGAATGTCAACAGAACAGTATCGGACTGTTTACACATTCTCAGGCGAGGGAAACGAATAACACATAAGATATGCTTGAAAAAAGTCTTGCGTTAGTTGTGGGGGTGTTTACAGACGGCGGTTTTGTAAACAGCAGGCCCCTGGTGGGCAGGCTGGCCCGAGACGGCGCAGTGCGGGGAGTGGGGTGAGGCGTCGCGCTGGGGGTGGGTGGCGTCGCAGGCGGACGGCGGGCGGGCCGGCGGGTGCCCGCGCCTGTTTACACCCCCGGCGCGTCACCGCCCCGGTTCATCCATAAGCCGTTACTGTCGAATCCCTTCACTCAATCCGCGGGGTGTTTACATATCGAGGTTTTGTAAACAGCCCGACTCGCCGGAGGCCGGTCACTTCACCTCCGCGGAGGCGATGTTGGACAGGGGGCTCTGGTTGCGGGATTCGTCGCGGGCCTTGATGGCGAAGTAGTACGTCCCGGGCTTCAGGCCGGTGAGGGTGTGGGTCTGGGGGGTGCCGGCCGGTTGGGGGGCGGGCTCGTCGGGGACGTTCCGAACCGCCCGGACATCGACGCCAACCTCGCGTCGATTCGCCGGGGGCTTCGGGCGGCCGCCGAGGCGGGGGTACGCCTGCTGGTGACGCCCGAGACCTCGCTGACGGGCCTGTTCGCCACCGGCGGTGTGACCCGGCGACCGGCCCCGGTGGCGGAGGCGGAGGCGAAGCTGCGGCGGTTCCTGCGGGGTCTTCGCGGCGCGCCGTACCTGGTGGTGGGCCTGCCGGTGTGGGTGCGGTCGCCGGGCTCTCCGCGGGGCGGGACGCGGTACAACGTCTCCCGGCTGTACGATCCCGACGGGCACGTGGTCGCCGATGGGGCGAAGGTGCATTCGTGCGAGCCGGCCTTCCCGAACGGTGGCGAGCCGGGAGAATGCCTGCTGGACGCGAGAATCCGCGTCCACGACGCCTTCGGATGCTGGCCCGTCCGCAGCTTCCGCGCCAGCGAGCAGGCGGCGGCGTACGTGCAACTGTACCGATGCCTGGGCGGCAGGAACGTGTAGCTTCAGGAACCGGTCGGGCCTGCAGCCCGGGAGTCTCCGGGAACGCCTTCGCGGCGATTCCCGAAGGCCGTGTTGCGGAGTTCAGGGTCCGGGGGAGATCCTGTGTGGCGCGGGGGCCGTAGACCGCGGAAGGCAGGTCTGCGCCGGAGGAATCGTCGACGATGGCTACGGCGTCGGCTGTCGGCAGGCGGCGATGCGGTCCAGCAGGTCGCGGAGGATGGCGCGTTCGACGGCTTCGTTCCGACCGGCGCTGGCCCAGGCCTGGTCCTGCTCGGCGGTCAGGGCCCCGGATTCCAGCACCGGGCTCTGCGTGGGGAGCTCGTCGTAGACCGTCACCGGCTGGAGCGCCCGGACCGCGGCGATGTCCTGCCTCTCCACCTCCACCCGCACCTCGGCGATGACGTCCGATCCCTTCTGGCGGATCCGCATCGTCGCCTTCTCCCTGCCCGGGCCCGGTCCCAGAAGGCGACGCGTGCCGGTATCGACCAGCTTGACTCGCCCGACGATCCTGCCCTTGGCCTCATCCGCTTCCGCCACGGAGAAGTACTGGCAGAAGACCGTCCGCGCCTCCCGGAACGCCATGTCGTAGGGCACGGGCCCCAGCGGCTGGCTGCGGTAGCGGCCCGCGGTGCATCCGCCCGCCGCCATCGCCGTCGCGAGGACCATCCCGATCACCAGAACCTGTCTCATCGTCGCCTCTCCTGCCCGCATGGCACCGGCGGCCAGCGTATCCGTTCCTGCGGGGCCGGTCAATGTCCGGCCCACCCCTACTCCTCGTCCGAGCGGGCGATGGAGTAGTTGGGCGCCTCCCGCGTGATGGCGATGTCGTGCGGGTGGCTCTCGATCATCCCCGCGGTGCTGATCCGCACGAACCGGCCCTCGGTGCGGAGCTGCTCGATCGTCTCCGCACCGCAGTAGCCCATGCCCGCCCGCAGGCCCCCGACGAGCTGGTAGACGAACTCGCTCAACGGCCCGCGGTACGGCACCTGGCCCTCGACACCCTCGGGGACCAGCTTGTCCCGCCGGTCCTCGCCCGCCTGGCCGTACCGGTCCGCCGAACCGTGCACCATCGCACCCAAAGAGCCCATCCCACGGTACACCTTGAACCGCCGGCCCTTGAAGATCACCGTCTCGCCCGGGCTCTCGTCCAGCCCCGCCAGCAGCGAGCCCATCATCACCGCCGACGCGCCCGCGCCGATCGCCTTGGTGATGTCCCCGCTGCGGGTGATCCCACCGTCGGCAATCACAGGCACGCCCTTGGCGTCGGCCGCGCGGGCACAGTCGTACACGGCCGTGATCTGCGGCACGCCCACCCCGCTGATCACCCGCGTGGTGCAGATCGAACCGGGGCCGATGCCCACCTTCACGCCGTCCGCCCCCGCGGCGATCAGGTCGGCCGTCCCGGCCGCGGTCGCCACGTTGCCGGCGATCACGTCGATCTCGTGGCTGCCCTTGATCGTCTCGACCGTCCGGATCACGTTCTCGCTGTGTCCGTGGGCGGTGTCCACCACGATCACGTCCACGTCGGCGTCGATGAGCATCTTCGCCCGTTCGTAATCGTGCACGCCCACCGCCGCCCCGACC
>DASRZG010000503.1:0-4123 GCA_035686585.1 Phycisphaerae bacterium | reverse complement strand
TCGCCACCACCACCCGCTCGCCCTGTGGTTTCCGGTCCATCAATGCCATTCTACCCTGCCGGGCCGGGGGCGCCATCAGCCCCCCGAGGCGATGCCTAGTGGAACGCCGTCCGCGCCGTGTTCCAAAGCCCGACCAGCATCACGCCGCCGAGCAGGGCGATCAGGATGGCGTACGGCAGCACGCCCAGCAGGAAGGCCAGCGTCATCAGCCTCCGGAACCGCCGGGGTCTCTCGGGCCGCCGGCGCCCGGCGACGGCCAGGGCCTTGAAGAAACAGTAGAACGTCACCAGGATGGCGGGCAGCACCAGCAGTGAGAACAGCGCCGACCAGCAGGCGCCTACGGCGTAGTAGTCTGCCGGCCTGCCTTCAGGCTCCTCCTTCGCCGCCTCCTCGGCGGCGGATCGGCGCTCTTCGAGAAAGGCGGCGGCGTCCTTGGCCTCCTCGGGCGGCACGACCACGTGAATGCCCGTGGGATTCACCGCCACGCCCCAGTGCGGGAACCATTGCGACATCCGCTCGCCGTGAAGCTGGGCGCGGAACCCCCTCGCCCGCAGGGCGGTGCGGAGGACATCGGCCTCCTGGAGCGTGCCCACCGAGGCCACGATGGTCGGATCGGTTGAAAAAGTACTCCCCATCTCCCGCCCATTCTACCGCCCCGCCCCGGCCAGTCAACCCACGTGCGCGGTCGCGCAGCGGCGTCTATCGTTTGCCGGCGGCGCGCCGGGCCGGCGGCCCGCCCGGAGGCGGGTGCTTGATTCGCCCGTGAGGCGCGCCGATAATGATGACGCTTGCTTGATCGTGTGCTGAGATCGCAACCGCTCGCGGCCGTCTGCGAGCACCTGGACGCCGGGGGGCGGGTCAGGCTCAACGGCGTGTGGGGATCCTCTGCGCCCTTGCTGGGGGCGGCGATGGGGATTGCCCGAAGCGCCCCCGTGCTGTTCCTCTGCACCCACCTGGACGAGGCCGACGCCATCGCCGACGACGTCGAGGTGCTCACCGGACGCCCCGCCACGCTCTTTCCGGCTTGGGAGGCGGAGGACGGCGCCCTGGGGGCGGGGGGCATTCCCCCAAATCACGTCAGCGATGAGGTCGTGGGGGAGAGGCTGAACGTCTGCAGCCGGCTGGCGCGGGCAAAATGGGGACAGGCGCCATTTCAAACGGACGAAATGGAGCCAGTCCCCATTTTGGTCGCGCCGATCGCCGCGCTGATGCAGCCCGTGCCATCCCTGGAAGCGTTGAAGGCGGCAGGTCTTACGCTCGAAAAGGGGGGGCAGGTCGATCCGGAGCGGCTGGCGGAGTGGCTGGTGGAGGCGGGGTTCGATCACGTCGAGCAGGTGGACCAGCAGGGCGAGTTCGCCCGGCGGGGCGGGATCGTGGACATCTTCGCCCCCGGCACCGACCAGCCGGTGCGGGTGGAGTTCTTCGGCGACGAGGTGGACTCGATCCGCCAGTTCGACCTGGACACCCAGCGCTCGATGGGCGAGATGGACGGGTACGAGCTGGTCGCCACCTCGGCCGGTCGGCAGACCGAACGGGGCAAGACCACCACGCTGCTGGAGTACCTGCCCGCCGGGACCGTCGTCTGCCTCCTCGAGCCGGTGGAGGTGGCGGCCTTGGCCGAGGCCCTCTACCGCCGCCTGGGGTCCGCCAGCGGTATCTTCAGCCCCAAGCAGCTCTTCGAGTCCATGGCCCCTCTGGCGACGGCGGAGATGTTCGCGTTCGCACCTTCCGGGAAAAAGGCCGGGAAAAAGGGACAGGCACGTTTTCAGACAACGGAAAAGGAGCCGGTCCCTTTTTCGATGGGCATCCAGTCGATTCAGCGGCTCGAGACGAACACGGCCGAGGCGATGGCGGCCCTGGAGGGGCTGTGCGAGGACAACGACGTCTTCGTCTACTGCGAGAACCCGGCCGAGCGCGACCGGTTCGGCGAGATCCTCCAGGCCTCCCACCCGAAGCTGGCCCGGAAGGTCTCCACCGCGATCGGGCACGTCAGCCGGGGGTTCCACTGGCCCGAGCTGGACCTGGTGGTGGTGGGGCACCACGAGGTGTTCCACCGTCACGTCCCTCCGCGGCGGCTGCGGCGGGTGCGGACGGGCAGGCCGATCGACAGCTTCGTGGACCTGCAGGAAGGCGACTACGTGGTGCACGTCAGCCACGGCATCGCCCGGTTCGAGGGGCTGCGGACGCTGGAGAAGGCGGGCAGGAAGGAGGAGTACCTGACCCTGCGGTTCGCCGATCACGCCCTGCTGCACGTGCCGGTGACCGAGATTCAACTGGTCCAGAAGTACATCGGCGCCCGCCGCGGCCACCCCACGCTCAGCAAGCTCGGCGGCAAGGCGTGGTCCGCCCGCAAGGCCCGGGTGGCCGAGGCCGTGGAGGACATGGCGGCCGAGCTGCTGCGAATCCAGGCCGTGCGGGCGTCCAGCCCCGGGGTGAGCTTCGCCGGCGACAGCGACTGGCTGCGGCAGTTCGAGGGGGAGTTCCCCTACGAGGAGACGGAGGACCAGCTGACGGCGATGGACCAGATCGGCCGGGACATGGTCGAGGCCCGCCCCATGGACCGCCTGCTGTGCGGCGACGTGGGCTACGGCAAGACCGAGCTGGCCATGCGGGCGGCCTTCCGCGTGGTCGAGGCGGGCAAGCAGGTGGCGGTGCTGGTGCCCACCACCGTCCTGGCCGACCAGCATTACCGCACCTTCCGCGAGCGGATGGCGGACTACCCGTTCCGCGTGGACGTGATCTCGCGCTTCCGCACCAAGGCGGACCAGGGGCGGATCGTCTCGGCCGCCGCCGCCGGCGGGCTGGACGTGCTGATCGGCACGCACCGGCTTCTGAGCGAGGACGTGCGGTTCAACGACCTGGGGCTGGTGGTCATCGACGAGGAGCAGCGGTTCGGCGTCGAGCACAAGGAGCGGTTCAAGCGGATGCGGGCGACGGTGGACGTGCTGACGCTGACCGCCACGCCCATCCCGCGGACGCTGCACATGACCATGCTGGGCCTGCGGGACATCTCCAGCCTCACCACCGCGCCGCTGGACCGCCGGGCGATCTACACCGAGGTCTGCCAGGTCAACGACGAGCGGATCCGCGCCGCCATCCTCCGCGAGCTGGACCGCGGCGGGCAGGTCTTCTTCGTCCACAACCGCGTCCACGACATCGAATCCGTGGCCGACCACGTCCGCGGCATCGTCCCCGACGCCCGCGTCGACGTCGGGCACGGGCAGATGCCCGAACGCCGCCTCGAAAAGACCATGCTCCGCTTCGTCCGCGGCGAGATCGACGTGCTGGTGTGCACCACGATCATCGAGTCCGGCCTGGACATCCCCACCGCCAACACGATGTTCGTCCACGAGGCCGACCGCCTGGGGCTGGCGCAACTGCACCAGCTCCGCGGGCGGATCGGCCGGTACCGCCACCGGGCCTACTGCTACCTGCTGCTGCCCGAGAGGCGCCCGGTCAGCCGGGTCGCCGCCAAGCGGCTCAAGGCGGTCGAGGAGTTCTCCGACCTGGGGGCGGGATTCCAGATCGCCATGCGGGACCTGGAGATCCGCGGGGCGGGCAACATCCTGGGCGCCGAGCAGAGCGGGCACATCGCGGCCGTGGGGTATGAGCTGTACTGCCAGCTCCTGGAGCAGTCGGTGCATCGGCTTCGCGGGGAGGAGGTGTCCCCGCCTCCGCACTGCCACGTCGAGCTGGGGGTGGAGGCGTACATCCCCCGGTCCTACGTCGCTTCGGGCCGGCAGAGGATGGAGGTGTACCGGCGGATGGCCAACTGCCGCACGGCCGCCGACGTCGAGCAGTTGGGCAAGGACCTCGCCGACGCCTACGGCAAGGTGCCTTCGCTGGTGGACGACCTGCTGACGGTGGCGGCCATCCGCGCGCTGGCGTCGGGGCTGGGCGTCGACGCGATGGTCCTGCACGGCCCGGACGTCGTCTTCACCGTCTCCGACGGCGATCGCAGCCGGCGGGCGTTGGAGGGCCTGGCCGGCACCGTCCGCATGCCCGACGCTCACACCGCGCATTGGCGCCCCCCGCCGGCGTACCTGGAGGGGCCCACACTGCTGACCGTCCTGCGGAGACATTTGCAGAAGGCGGCTTCGGGGCGATAGAATCAACCCATCGT
>DASRZG010000502.1:0-5545 GCA_035686585.1 Phycisphaerae bacterium | reverse complement strand
TTTAGCCGCGACCCGGAGGGGCGCGCGTCGCCGCCCGGAAATGGTGCCTTCGTATGCGCCTGGAGGTTCGGCGCGGAAGGTGCGGGGTGGATGCCAGGGCACCGGGTGCGGGAGCGCCGCGCTCCCCTCCGGGTCGCGGCTAAACGGGCGCGGGGGGCGGTCGGATCAGGCTTTCAGGACGTCGATCAGGATCTCCATGCCCTCGGACAGGTCCGCTTCGCTGATCACCAGCGCCGGCGCCAGCCGGAGGACGGTCTCCTGCGTGCAGTTGATGATCAGTCCGCGCTCCATGCAGGCGGCATGGACCTCCTTGCCGGGTGCGTCCAGCTCGATGCCGATCATCAGGCCCTTGCCGCGGACCTGCTTGATCCGCCCGATCCCCGCCGACCTCAGCATCTCGGTGATGGCGGCGCCCTTGCTGACGGCGGCGTCGAGGAGGTTCTCCTCCTCGATCAGCCTCATCGTGGCCGCCCCGGCCGCGGCGCAGAGCGGGTTGCCGCCCATCGTACAGCCGTGAGTGCCCGGGACCAGTTGCTCGCCCAGGGCCGGCTTGGCCACGCAGGCGGCGACGGGAACCCCGCCGCCGGTGGCCTTGCCCAGGGTGAGGATGTCCGGGGCGATGCCGTAGTGCTGGTAGGCGAACCACTTGCCCGTCCGGGCGGGCGAGGTCCACACCTCGTCGCTGATCAGGGCCAGCTTGCGGGCGTCGCACAGGGCCCGCAGGCCCTGCATGTATTCGACGGTCGGCACGTTCACGCCGCCCTCGCCCTGGATGGGCTCGACGATGATGCCGGCCGTCTCCTCGTCCACCGCCGCCGTCACGGCGTCCAGGTCCATGTAGTCCACCTTGACGTTGCCGGGCAGCATCGGCTCGAAGCCCTTCTGGTACTTCTCCGGCGTCAGCGACAGCGCGCCCATCGTCCGCCCGTGGAAGCAGCCGTGGAAGGAGATGATCTTGTACCGCCCCTCACCGGCGGTCAGGCGGGCGAGCTTCAGGGCGGCCTCGTTGGCCTCCGCGCCGCTGTGGCAGTAGAAGGTCATCCCGCCGAAGCCCTTTTCCGCCAGGGCTCTCGCCAGCTCGACCTGCGGGGGATTGGTGAAGGTGTTGCCGTGGGACAGCAGCGTGCGGGCCTGTTCGGTCAGCGCCGCCACGATGGCCGGATGGCAGTGCCCCGCCACCCCGCCGGCGCCGAAGCCGGGGAACAAGTCGATGTACTCCTTGCCGTCGGCGTCCCAGATTCGGCTTCCGGCCCCGCGGACCATCGCCAGCGGCGCCCGGCCGTAGTTGGGCGTCAGGTACTTCTTCGTCAGTTCCACCAGCTCCGCGTTGGAGGCCATCGTTCACTCCCGCCGTCAAGGCGCCCGCGATCATGCGGAATGGATTCTTGTACGACCGGCGGGCGAGGAGGTCAAGGGGTCGTCAGAGGACGGAAACCGGGAACCCCGCGACCCGGCGGAAAACCCATCAATGCCTGCACCCACGCGCTGCGCCGCGTGGGAGATCCTTATGAGCGGAGCCCGGAAGGAACAGCGAATATCGAATAGCGAATAATGAATAACGAATTTCGAAGTGCAGGCGTTTGCGGGTGGCACCCAACGACATCAGCTATTCCGGGACCGCCAAACTGCCAAGGGACATCCCGTCCTCTCACCGCCTGCGCCGCACCAGCGTCAGGGCGCCGACGGCGATCAGGGCCAGGGTCGCCGGCTCGGGGACGGTGCCGCCGGCCGGGCAAGGGCTGCCCACCCACCCGTAGTTGTCGGCCAAGGCGACCAGGTCCGCGATGCCCACGGCCGCGTCGAGGGTGAAGTCTCCCATCTCCCAGGTGGCGGGGACGGTCGTGCCGTAGTTGTCGGCCAGGGCGGCCAGGTCGGCGATCCCCACCCTCCCGTCGCGGTTGGCGTCGCCGATGTGACAGGGCGGCGTGGGGTCGATGACCATGTCGAAGACCTCCTGGACCGCCATCAGCGTCATGTAGTTGCGGAGGGTGAAGCCGTTGGTGTTCAGGGACGACTGGTCGAAGGCGCTGCCCCCGGCGGACCAGTTGGACGGGTGGAGGCCGTCGCGGGCCATCAGGGTCGGCACCTGGTAGCCGGTGTAGGCGCTCCACATGTCGTTGGCCCCGTCCCAGGTGTCGGTCGGGAGGTTGTGGGGCCGGCGGGTGGTGATCTCGTCGTGGAAGTCGACCAGCGGCACCTGCTGCTCGGCCGCCAGGTCGACCATGGCCTGGTGGAAGCCGATGGCCTTCTGGAGGTTGGAGCCGGTGCCGCTGTCGTAGTTGGTCCTTGGAGGGGCGGTCATCAGGACGGGGATGGTGCCGTTGGCCTTGCACGCCTGGATCACCTGCCGCATGCTGTTCTTGTAGGTGGCGACGCTGATCGACCCGTCGCCGAGGTCGTTGGAGCCCCACATGATCACGGCGATCTCGGGGTTGTCGTTGCGGAGCCAGTAGTCCACACGCCGCTCGCCGGCCAGCCGGCCCGTCCACTCGCTCTCGCACAGCTCCAGCGGCCAGGTGCTCCGCGTGCCGCCCAGGCAGCCGTGGAACTTGAAGTCGTCCCAAACGGGCCCGCCCAGGCCCTGGTCGTCATCCTGCCAACCCCAGGAGGCGGCGGTCATCCACCCGCGGAGCCACGTGAGGGCGTCCCGCTCGGGCGTGCCGGGGGCCGTGCTGTACCAGTTCCAGCTCAGCGGGTAAAACGACGCCTTGCTCACCGAGATGCTGTCGCCGAACCGCCCGATGGTGCCCTTCGCCTCGCCGTCGCCGTCCGTATACGCCTGCCGCACCTGGCGCATCGGCGCCACCCAGCTCTGGGCCGGCGCAGTCGATGCGAACGCGGCGATCCAGCCGATCACGATCGCTCGCTTCATGGTAACCTCCTTTGGGCGGTGCACTTTGACCTGCCAAAACGACAGACCGCCTCAACTCGCCAACGCACGTCCGGATAGATACTACCACGTGAAGCTCAAACCGCCAACCCGCTTTCAGCATGAGCACCCCTGACGGAGGACGCGAAGGGGTGGCGGAAGGCGGGCCGGCGATGCCCGTATCGCAAGCCTGATCCAAGAGATGCCTCGCGGCGAACGCCCCGTGAATGGAAAGGCAGGCGATTCGGGCCCGACGCGCCGGCGCCGGCCAATATGCGCGGAATTCCCTTGACAAATCGAGCTGGATGAATGAGAATATGGGTTCGGTAGTCTGGACGAGACTGTGAGGGAAGTTCGAAGGTGAAGGGGCTGCAGTCATTTTCGACTGTAAGCGTGCTGCTGGCCGTGTTCGCCGGTGCACGGGCGGACCTGTCGACCAGCATACGTGCGCAGTCGTGGCTTGGCGATTCGGCCTCTCTTCTGTCGGCGTATTCCTCGAATGCACCGGCGGCGGAGGCGGAACGATCGTATGCGCCCGCGTCGCCGGCGCCGGTCCCGTCGAGGGAGACCGGGGTCTTTCTGCCCCGGCTGCCCGCGATCCCGCAAGCGCTCGATAGCGGCCTTGAGGGCGCCGCCGAGGTCCGCGGCCTGCCGCCCACGCCTTCCAGTATCCTCTTGTCCCTCACCGCCTTCGGTGGCCTGGCGGCCTGGCAGTTGGGCCGGTCCGCCAAGCACGTCAAGCTCGGGCATTTCCCCGAGTGGTTCCACACGGGCGCCCCGGCCAGGATCGGTCGTGCGACGGTCTGGGACCTGACCACGTCCGTTGCGCAACCCGCCGCCTGCTTCGAGTCCCCGGGCGGCGGCGATTTCACGCCTCCAGTCTTCGTCCTTGGCGAAGCAGTCCTACCCCCTTCCCCACGCATCCTCACCCCGCAGCAGACCCGCGGGCCTCCTCTCCCGTCCCTCTAGATCAGCACTCGTCTCTGGATCCAAGCTGCCATCCGTCCGCATGAGCGTACGCGCACGTCGGGACGGTTGAAAGCTTGAACGGACAAGGCGAATGTGCAGGAGGATTCCTGCTGTGGCGCACAATAGGAGAGGAAAGACTCACATGAAGCGAACCATTGCGATAACCGTTCTGTCCGCCTTGATCATGAGCACAGCCGCCTTGGCGGACTTCGGAACGATCCAACTGAAAGAGGTCAACGTGAGCCCGGGCACGACCCTGACAATCTACGCCCGGAATTTCACAGGCGGCATTGGCGCCTATGTAGGCCAGTACAACTTCGACATCAAGCCCTACACCGCGGACCCGGGTATTACCGGGATTCCGGGCATCACCACCGCGGGCGGACTGCCGGAATGGGGCTTCTGCATTGAGATGCAGCTCTCCAGCAGCAGTTACAGGGCGTACAGCATCATTGACTTGGAAGACGCCCCCGTCAATGCCGGGCCGGGCGGGCTTGCCATGGGCTCGACCAAGGCCAGTGCAATCGGCGAGCTGTGGTCGGCCCATATTGCCGACGCCAAGACCAACGTCGGTGCCGCCGCGTTCCAGTTGGCCGTCTGGGAAATCATTTACGAGGACAAACTGGCCTGGAACGTGAAGACGCGCGACGACACCGACAAGAGCAACACCTTCATGGCCACCGGCAACGACACCGTGCGCAACTTGGCAAACACATGGCTGAACGAGGTCGCCAGCAACGACCTTCCAATCGCTCCCAACCTTGTGGCGTACTCGCGCGGCGACACGCAGGACTACATGGTGCAGGTCCCCGCCCCCGGCGCGGTGCTGCTGGGCAGCATGGGCCTGGCCCTGGTCGGCTGGATTCGCAAACGGAAGTAGTTGGATACGGTTGCACGGAGACCGCCTCCGGCCGTCGCCCTCGGAACGGGGCGAGACGGCCGGAGGCGAAGACAGGAATCAGGAAGGAACATCACGATGAGAACACTCGGATGCGTCATGTTGGCCCTGGGAGGCGTGATGCTGCTGGCGTCGGCCGCCCAGGCTGATATCACAGAGAATACCCCGTTCACGTGGACCTCGCCGTACTCGACTGTCTACAACTTCACCGTTGACGGGTCCGTCCAGCTCTACCAGGTCAGCGGCGGCATTAACGCCGGGCCGTTCAGGGTCCACAAGAGAAGCACCAGCTACGGGACCGACCTGGACCTGGTGCCGGAGGGCATACACGTCTGGTGCCTGGAGAGCCAGATTTACTTCACTCCCGGCGCCGTCTACGTGGCGACCATCGACGACCTGGTCTACCAGGGAGACCTGGGCGACGACAGCCAGCCCCTGGCGGAGCGCAGCAAGGAAGTCTACAACGCCTATCTGCAAGGCGTCTTGCCCGCTGCCGGAGACCCCCTGAGCGATATCAGGGATACCATCTGGTTCGCCCAGGGCGTCGGCGGCGGCAGCGACAAGATCGGCACCTCGCCGCTTCCGGCCTACGACAGCAGCGCCTTCAAGGTGCTGAACCTGTGGACTCTGAAGCTGGTTGGCAATAACTGGGTCGCCACGGACGTACAGAGCCAGATCGTCCAGGTCCCGGCCCCCGGCGCCGTTCTGCTGGGCGGCATGGGTCTGGCCCTGGTGGGCTGGATTCGCCGGCGGAGGAAGTAGCCCGGATAGCTGCACAGAGACCGCCTCCGGCCGTCGCCCACGGAACG
>DASRZG010000501.1:0-24374 GCA_035686585.1 Phycisphaerae bacterium | reverse complement strand
GTTGAAAAAGGCCCTGATGGACGCCGGCGGCGAGGAGCTGGCCGGGGTGATCGCCCTGACCGACGGGCAGGACAACGGCAAGGGCGACTGCGAGCCGCTCATCCGCCAGCTCGCCGCGCAGGGGGCCGCCTTCTGCGCGGTCGCCTTCGGCGCGATCCGCCCGCCCGTCGACGCCGCCATCATCTCCGTCGACTGCCCCGACACGGTCTTCAAGGAGGACCGGATGTACGTCGACGCCGAGCTCAAGCTCGACGGACTCAGCGGCAGGACGGTCCGCGCCACCCTCCACGACGGCAAGCGCGTGGTGGCCACCAAGGACATCCCGGTCAACGCGGACGTCCTCCGCCAGCACATCCAGCTTGCCGACGAACCCAAGACGGCCGGCGTGCATGACTACCGGATCGAGGTCAAGCCCCTCGATGCCGGCGGGCAGGCCGTCGAGGAGGTCTTCCCCCACAACAACGCCTTCGACCTGACGCTGACGGTCACCGAGGACCGCACCCGGCTGCTGCTGATCGACGGGCGCCCGCGGTGGGAGTACCGCTACCTCTGCAACCTCTTCCGCGGGCGTGACAAGACGGTCAAGCTCCAGCACGTGCTGATCCACCCGGACACCTTCGCCGGCCAGCCCGAACCCGCCAAGCCGACCTACGCCTCCGCCACCCGCCCCCTCGGGCAGGAGGAGGCCACCGACCTGCCGGAGAAGGACGAGGACTGGATGAAGTTCGACGTGATCATCCTGGGCGACCTCACCCCCGACGACCTGGGCCCGCGCCTGGGCGCCAAGGACCGGGCCGACCCGGCCAAGTCCTCCGCCGCGAAGGAGTTGGCGGCGGAGAGGATGAAGATCCTCCGCCGGTTCGTCGCCGACCGGGGCGGGTCGCTGATCCTGATCGCCGGCGACGGCGGGATGCCCGGCGCGTTCGCCGGGACGGAGCTGGCGGAGCTGATCCCGCTGGAGCTGGCGGAGCCGGACGCCAAGAGCCTCGGGGACAAGGGATTCCGGATCGCCCCCACCCCCACCGGGGCCGATCACGTCGTCCTGCGCCAGGACGTCGACCCCGAGCAGTCCAAGTCGATCTGGAAATCGCTGCAGCCGGTCTACTGGCACAGCCCGTATCTGCAGGCCTCGCCCCGCGCGACGGTGCTGGCGTACGCCCTGGCGCCCGACGCCCCGAAGTGGCTGACCGAAGCCGACCCCGCCACCGAACCCGCCGGCCTGGAGCAGCGCCGGCGGAAGTATCAGCAATCGCACGCGCTGATCTCCGTCGCCGGACATGGGCTTGGCAAAGTGATGGTCCTGGGATTTGACCGCACCTGGCGTCTGCGGTACCGTGCGGGCGACACGCGCCACCATAAGTTCTGGGGCCAGGTGGTCCGCTGGGCCACCGAAGGCAAGCTGCCGGCCGGGACCGAGTTGGTCAAGCTGGGCACGGACCGAACGCGGTATCCGCCCCGAAGTCGGGCGGTGGTGCGGGCGAAGATCGTCGAAAGCGACTACCGCCCCGTGATCAGCGACCAGGTCTCGGTGAAGGTGCTGGCCGGCAAGAAGGTGGTCGGCCGGTTCCCGATGCGGTACCTGCCCGACTCGTCGGGCATGTACACCGCCACGCTGGACGAGCTGCCGGCCGGTTCGTACCGGTTGGAGCTGGACGCGCCCGAGGCGCGTGCGGGCGGCGTCGACGGGACCGAACCGGTTGCCACGACCATCTCCGTGGACCCGTCCACGCCCCAGGAGCAGGTGGAGCTGGCCTGCAACCGCGACCTGCTGTCGCGCCTGGCGGGCTCCAGCGACGGCGGAGCGGTGCTGTCGCCGGAGGAGGCCCGCAGCGTGCTGACGGCCCTGCCGGCGGGAAAGGTCACCCAGGCGGAGTCCGCGGAGTTCGCCTTCTGGGACTCCTGGCTGCTGCTGGGGCTGTTCTGCACCGCCGTGACGGCGGAATGGATATTGCGAAAAAGGGTTGGGCTCACATGAGGCGATCTGCGGTCCAGGCAGGGGAGGTGCGGCCATGACAGTGACAAGTACCGCCAACTATGACGATTCGATGCTCAGGCCGATCCGGCGGACGCTGCGGAAGCTGATCTGGCGCACCCGGATGGCGATGGTGGTTCGCGGGGTGATCGCGACGCTGGCGGCGGCGCTGATCGGCATCCTGGCCGCGATGGGCGTGGCGGCGCGGTGGGTCATCGAGGACGTATGGGCCGATTACGCGCTGACGGGCCTGTGGGTGCTGGCCGCGGCCGTCGCGGCCGTGCTGACGCTGATCCGCCCGCTCGCGCGGGCGTTCACCCTCCAGGGGATCGCCCGCGTCATCGAGCAGCGCCACCCCGAGCTGCACGAGCGGATCAGCTCGACGGTGGAGCTGCTGACCAGCCCGGACGCGCCGGAGGTGCGGGGCTCGGAGGCGCTGATCGGCGCCCTGGCGGCCGAGGCCGGCAGGGACATCACCGGCGTCCAACCCCGGCGGGAGGTCACCTTCCGCAAGGCGCGGACGCCCCTGGCCGTGCTGGGGGGGACCGTGGCGGTGATCGTCGCCCTGCTGGCGATCTTTCCGCAGCAGGCCTCGCCGCTGCTGGCCAAGACGATCGTGCCCGTGCTGAACATCGGCAACCTCCACGCCGCGGACATCGACGTGACCCCCGGCGACAAGCGCAGCGTGGTGCTGGCGTCGGGCCAGAGCCTGGAGGTCACCGCCGCCCTGCCGCAGGACGGGGCGGCGCGGGTCAAGACCGTCGAGCTCCGCCTCGCCGCCGGCGCCGCCGAAGACGAGGTCCGCGAGATGGCCCCGGTCTCCGCCGGCGTCTACGGCCTCAACACCGGGCCGCTGGAGCGGTCCGTCCGCTACCGCGTCCGCGCCGCCCGGGCCCTGACCCGCTACTACGACATCACCGTGGTGCCCCGGCCCGACGTGGAGTCCATCGAGGTCGGCTACGACTACCCCGAGTACATGCACCGGGCCAACGTGTCCCCGCGCCCGGTCGGGGACGCCAAGAGCGGCCGGATCGAAGGTGTCGCGGGCACCGTCGCCCGCGTCCGCCTGACACTGAACAAGCCCGTCGAGACGGTCCTGGCGACCTATGAAGGCGAGGCCCTGCCCGTCGAGGACGCGGGGCCGCGAACCCACACCTTTCAACTGCCCCTGCAGCTGGCCGCCGCCGGCAGCAGCAATCCCAAGTGGCAACTGCTGCTGACCGACCGGTACGGGCACAACTCCCGGCTGATGGAGTTCGACGTCCGCGTCACCGCCGACGCCGCACCGGTTTGCAGGCTCAACGCCGTGGAGAACCGCCCGGAGAAGGTCCGACCCAACGATCAGGTCCCCGTGCCCTACACCATCACCGACGACTTCGGCATCGCCCGGGCGGACATGCTGGTGCGGGTGGACGAGAGGCCCGCCGTGGAGGTGCCGGTGTCGATCGCCGCCACCGACACCGCCCCCAGCCGCCAAGGCCCGCCGCTGTACGTGGCCAACACCGCCATGCTCGATCTGGCCTCCCTCGACCTGCGGAGCGCCCGGAAGGTCTCCGTGCGAGTGGAGGCCTTCGACAATCTGCCCGCCTCGCTGGAAGGGCCCCAGAAGGGCGTCTCCGGCGAGTTGTCGTTCGAGCTGGACGTCAAGGCCGACCGGTACGCCCTCCAGGTGCAGTTGGCCGAGGAGCTGCGCATCCGCGAGGCCCTCCAGCGAATCTACGAGGAGCTGACCGCCGCCAAGAAGATCTCCGACCCGCTCCGCCGGTCCATGCCGGCGACGGTCCGGCTGACCGAGGCGACCACCGGGAAGGTGGACCTGCTCCACGGGCACCTCGTCGAGGCCGAGGACGTCACCCGCCGGCTCGCCGACGCCACCGCGGGAGGGACCTACCCCAAGCTCTCCGAGACCCTCGCCGACCTGGCCGAGACGCACGTCGGCAAGGCCCGCGAGCTGGTCGGGCTGATCAAGCTCACCGACGATAAGGACCAGCGGGCGGCCCACACCGACGAGGCCGATTTCCAGATTGATCGGTCCATCGCCATCGTCTCGGACCTGCTCAAGCAGTTCGCCGTCTGGACGGCGGAGGCCCGCATCGCCGCGACGCTGGAGGACCTGGCCCGCCGCCAGGAGGAGCTCGCCGCCGCCCGCGCCACGACCCAGCCGGCGGACGAGACGACCTCCAACGCCGAGGGCCAGACCCCCGGCGAGGACGACCAGAAGTGGGAGGACGCCCAGGAGGAAGTCGCCCGGGACACCGCCCAGGCCGTCCGCCAGACGCCCGGCGCCACGCGCGAGAGCCTTAACGAGCAGGGCAAAAAGACCACCGATCTGTCCCAGGAGGCCGCTTCGCTCCAGAAGAGCCAGCAGGCCCTGATGCAGAACACAGCCGAGACGCAGAAGATCGAGGAACTGAAGCAGCAGCTCGGCAAGCTCGCCGACGAGCAGGCCAAACTGGCCGGGGAGATCGGAAAGCTCCAGCAGCAGAGCCTGCCCATCCAGCCCGCCACCCAGCCGGCGGGGCAGGCCCATGAATCCGCCGCCGAGGCCGCCCAGACGCTGGCGACGACCCAGCCGGCCGGCGCCCTGCCCCAACAGGACGCCGCCGCCCGGGCACTGGACGAGACCGCCCGGAAGGCGGGCGAGGAGGTCGCCCGGTCCGCCGCCGCCGACCTGGCCAAGGCGGCGGAAGAACTCGCCCGCAAACAGGACGAGCTGGCGGAACGGTCCGCCGCCGCCAAGGCCCGCCAGGAGCAGGCCGCCCAAGCCGCCGATGCCGCCAAGGCCCACGCCGCACGGCAGCAGGAGATCGCCGGGCAGATCGCCCAGCGGTCGCAGACGCTCGCCCAACGCCAGGAGGCCTTGGCGGCCGAGTCGCGCAAGGTCGAGGCCCAGGCCGACGCCCCCAAGGACGCCCGGGCGTCCGAGCCGATGGCCCAGGCCGCCCAGGACCTCCGCAAGGGCGACCCCGGCGCCGCCGCCCAGCAGGCTCGCCAGGCCTCCCAAAAGGCCCGGCAGCTTGCCGACTCGACCGACCGGCAGGCGGCCGCCAAGGAGCAGGACGCCCGGAAGCAAGACGTCGCCGCCCTCGGCGAGCAGCTCAAGCAGGCCGCCCAGCAGGCCCAGGCCGGCCACCAGCAGGCCGCCCAACAGGCCCAGGCGGCGCGCCAGTCCGCCGACCGGGCCGCCCAACAGGCCCAAGAGGCCCAGGACGCCGCACGAGCGGCCCAACAGACGGCACAGGCCCAGGGCCCGCCCGAGCAGGCCCGCGCCGCCGCCCAGGCGGCCGAGGACGCACAGAAGAAGGCGGCCGCCGCCGCCAGCCAGGCCCAAGCCGCCGGCCAAGCCGCCGACGACGCACAGAAACGCGCCGACCAGGCCGGCCAGCAGGCCGAGGCCGCCCAGCGCCTCGCCGCCGACCCCGCCGCCGAGGCCCGCCGGCGGGCGGGGCAAGCCGAGCAGGCCCGCGCACAGGCCCAGCAGGCCAAACAGGTTGCCGATAAGCAGGATGCCCTGGCCGGCGAGATCGCCCAGGCCGCCCAGCGCGAAGCCCCGCAGGTGGCCCAGGCCGCCCAGGCGGGTCGTCAGGCCGCGGCCGAGACCGCCCGGGCGCAGCAGGAGGCTCGCGCCGCCGCGGACCAGTCAGCCAAAGCCGCGCAGGACCAGCAGAACCTGGCAGCCCAGGCCGACCAGCTCACCCAGGCCGCCCGGCAGGCGACGCCGCAGGCCCGCGACGCGGCCGCCCGGCACAACCCCGCCCGCAACATGCAGCAGGCCCGGCAGCAGCTCGCCCAGGGCAGGCCCCAGCAGGCCGAGCCGCCCCAGCGCGCTGCCGCCGAGCAGCTTCGGCAGATCGCCCAGGCCGCCCGGCAGCCGGACGCCCCTGCCTCGCCCGAGCTGGCACGAGCGGCTGAGCAGGCGGCCCAACAGCTCGCCCAGCAGCAGCGAGACCTCCGCCGGCGGACCGGCGAGGTGCTCGGGGAGCTGGCCCGCACCGAGGCCCGGCGCGACCAGCAGGAGCTGACGCGCCTGTCGGCCGAGCAGCAGAGGCTGGCCCGCGAGGCCGCCGAACTGGCCGACGACGTCCGCGAAAACGCCCCCCAGCCCGACCGGGCCGACACGCAGGCCGCCCGCGCCGCCGCGGAGGCCGCACAACAGATGGCCAATCGCCAGCTCGCCGAGGCCGCCGAGTCCGGCCGGGAGGCGGCCGGGCACCTTGGCCAGATCGCCCAGCGCCTCTCCCCACAGGGACAACCCTCCGACTCCAGCCCCTCCGGGCAGCCTTCGCACGCGGGCCAGGAGGACCCGTCGGGACAGGTGGAGGCCGCCGACCCGACCGCAGGCCAGGTCGGCGAGCAGGCCGGCGGGGACCCCGCCGCCGGCGAGCAGCGCGCCGAGCTGGGCCGCCGCGCGGGCGACCTGGCCCGCCGGCAGCAGCGCATCGCCGAGCAGGCCCAGGCACTGGCCGAACGCCGCCGCGAGGACCTGCTGGCCAGCCGGCAGGGGCAGATCGCCGAGAGCACCGAATCGGCCCGGCAGGCGGCCGAGCTGATCGGCGACCACGTCGGCGACCTGATGGAGGGAAATGACGCCCAGCAGTTGGCCAACCAGGCCTCCCAGGCCCTGGCCCAGGCCACCCAGGCCCAGGCCTCCGCCCAACAGTCCATGGCACAGGGTCAGCTCGCCCAGTCGGCCGCGCCGCAGCAGGCGTCGCAGGCCGCGCTGGGCCGGGCGGCGCAGGCCCTGCAGCAACTGGGGCAGCTCGTCCGCCAGCAGGCCCGCCGGGCCGAGCCGGCGCCGCCCGCGCAGCCCGGCCAGCAACCCGACGACTTCGCCGGCCGGCTGGCGGAGGCGTACGACGCCACGCGGGACGCCGCCGCCACCGGGGCCGAGACGGACGCCTCCCGCGCCGCCCGGCTTCTGGCGGCCCTGGCCAGCCAAGCCAACCAGCGGGCGCGGCAGATGGGCCTGGAGCCGGGACAGGAGGGCATGCCCGGGATGCCCGGCATGTCGATGGACCCCAAGACCGGCATCGGCAGGATGGGCACGGACCTCAGCCCCGGCCTTCTGAAGGAGCTGGGCCTCAGCCAGGCGGACTGGACCCGCCTGCCGGGCCGGCTCCGCGACCAAGTCCTCCAGGCCTCCCGCCACGGACAGCCTGAGGCCTACCGGGGCCTGATCAAGCAGTACTTCCAGGCGATCGCCCGGCGCGGCGCCGAACCGGGCAAGTGGGAGGACAAGCCATGACGCGCCGACGGGCCAACGTGCTGTGGCTGCTGCTGCCGCTGCTGGCGATCGGGCCGGAGGCGTCGGTGGTCCCCGCCCGGGCCGACGAGGCCGAGGAGGCCTTGTCCAAGTACTTCGGGCCCTTGGACAAGGCCCTCGACAAGGCGCTGGCCTACCTGGCCAAGCAGCAGGCGCCCAACGGCAGCTTCCAGGGCGGCCAGAGCCCCGTGGCGGTGGCGTCGCTGGCGACGATGGCCTTCCTGGCCAAGGGCTATACGCCCGGCACGGGACCCTACGGCCAGCACATCAACCGCGGCATCGACTTCGTGATGGACTGCCAGAAGCCCAACGGGCTGATCAACGGCCCCGGCGACCGCGGCATGTACAGCCACGGCATGGCCGCGCTGATGCTCTCGGAGGTCTCCGGCATGGTCGACGCGAAGCGCCAGGCCAAGATCGACCAGGCGCTTCCCAAGGCGGTCGCGCTGATCCTGACGGCGCAGCAGGTGGCCAAGCCCCCGGTCCACCAGGGCGGATGGCGCTACAACGCCAACAGCACCGACAGCGACATCTCCCTGACGGGCTGGCAGTTGATGGCGATCCGCTCGGCCCGCAGCAACGGCGCCCAGGTGCCCAAAAAGGCGATCGACGACGCGGTCGGCTTCGTCCTCCGCTGCCGCGAGCGGCGCGCCCCCGCCAAAGACCCCAAGACGGGCAGGAGCCGGGGAGTGGGTTTCGGCTACCAGCCCGGGGGCGCCCCCGGCCTGGAGCGAACCGCCGTCGCCGTCCTGTGCCTGGAGCTGTGCGGGCACCACCGATCGCCCGAGGCCGTCGCCGGCGGCGACTGGCTGCTGGCGAACCTCTCCTCCCGATTCGGCGCGGGCTACTTCTACTACGGGCTGTACTACAGCTCCCAGGCGATGTTCCAGTTGGGCGGCGAGTACTGGCAGCAGTTCGCGCCGTACCTGTACGAGATGATGCTGAAATTCCAGCGCGACGACGGCTCCTGGCCGCAGGGCTCCAGCGGCGAGGCCGCCGCCGGGCCGTGCTACTCCACCGCCATGGGCGTCCTGTCCCTCGCCGTCAGCTACCGCCAACTGCCGATCTACCAGCGATGAGCGGCCCGCCCCTCCGCGCCCGCGGCGCTTGACGCAAGAGGCATCCGCCCCTCCAATGCGCTCATGCTTACGGTTCACATGATCGGCAACGCGCATCTGGATCCGGTCTGGCTCTGGCCGCGGCAGGAGGGAATCGACGCCGTCCTGGCCACGGCACGAAGCGCCTGCGACCGCCTGGACGAGTATCCGCCGTTCGTCTTCACGTGCAGCGGAAGCTGGTTCCACGAGCAGATCGAGCGGCTGGACCCGACGCTCTTCGAGCGGGTCCGCCAAGCCGTCCGCACCGGGCGATGGCAACTGGTCGGGGGGATGCACGTCCAGCCGGACTGCAACCTGCCGTCAGAAGTCTCGTTCGCCAGGCAACTCCAGATCGGCCAGGGGTACTACCGAAGCCGGTTCGGCCGGCCCACGACCGTGGGGTACAACGTCGATTCGTTCGGGCACACGGCGTACATGCCGCGATTCCTCCGCCAGGGGGGCATCGACAGCTACTGCTTCCTCCGCCCGGGGCCGGGCGAGATGCCCCTGCCGGCGTCCGTCTTTCGGTGGCGGAGCCCCGACGGGTTCGAGGTAATCGCCCAGCAGATCGCCGGGGCCTACACGACCGGGGCGGATGACCTGGGCGAACACGTCGCCCGAACGCTGTCGGCCGTGCCGCCGCACCTGACGGACATCATGTGCTTCTACGGCGTCGGCGACCACGGGGGCGGACCGACGCGGCGGCAGATCGAGTGGATCGCCCGCCGCACCGACGCCTTCCCGGGCGCCCGGCTCGTGATGAGCCATCCCCGGGCCTTCTTCGACGTCGTCGCGCCGCGGGCGGGCGACCTGCCGGTCGTCCCCGGAGAGCTGCAGCACCACGCCATCGGCTGCTACAGCGTCGACCGGCGGATCAAGGTCTCGCTGCGGCAGGCGGAGCATTCGCTGCAGCAGGCGCAGGCGTGTGTGGAGAGGCTCTCGCCGCCAGACGCCGCGGAGCTGACCGGCCGGCTCGATCGGGCATGGCGGTCGGTTGCCTTCAACGAGTTCCACGACATCCTGGGCGGCACGAGCCTGCCGGATGCCGGACGGCAGGCGGCCGGGGAGCTGATCGCCGCCGCCGCCGAGGCGCAGGACGTGATCGTCGCGGCCACGCGTACGGCCTTTCGCGACCAGGCGGTGCCCGGGCGGCACCGGATCATCGTCTTCAACCCGTCGGAGGAGCCCTTCGACGGCTGCGTCGAGTTCGGCCCCTGGGCCAGCCGGGCATGGCGGCACCGGCTGACGAACGAGGCCGGCGCCGACGTGCCCGTGCAGGTCGTGGACTCGCTGGCCCGTATGGAAGGCCTCTTCCGCCTCTTGTGGAATTGCCGGCTCGGCCCGGGGGACAGACGCGTCTTCGAGCTGTCCTCCGAGCCGCCGTCGGCCGCCCCCGCCCAACGCACCGAGGCGCCGGTCGACCTGGGGCTGGGAGGCAAGGCCCTTACGACCGCCGACGAACTGCACGTGGGGCCCTGGTCGCTGCACTTCGAGGTTCTGGCCGACCGCACCGACACGTGGTCGCACTCGGCCGGCAGCCGATTCTCCGGGCGCCGGCTGGGATGCTTCCGTTGGCGAGGGAGCTGGCGGCAGGCCGAGGCCGGGCCTCTGCGGTGGATGCTCGTGCGACAGGCCGAGTTCTCCCACTCGCGCCTCTGGTGCCGCCTGAGCACCTCCGCGAGCTCCGAGGCCGTCCGCCTGGACGTCCGGGTGACGTGGGCGGAGGCCCTGCGGATGCTGAGACTGCGGATCGCCGGGGGCGAGCCGGTGATCCGACGGACGGACCTGGTCAGCGGGGGCCCGCTCCCCCGGCCCGCCGACGGGCGGGAGTACCCGCTGGGCGGCGGGATCTACGTCGAGGGGCCGACGGCGAAGCTCGCCGTGGCTGCGCCGGACGTCTTCTCGGCCGGCGTCTGCGGCGGCGACGTGAACTTCACCCTCCTCCGCAGCCCCTACGCCGCCTGGCACGACCCCACGCCGTTGGACTACCGCGACGACAGCCCCGTCACCGACCAGGGCAGCCACGAATTCCACCTCCTCCTGTGGCCGGCCGGCCTGCCGGTCGCCGACCTGGCCCGCCACGTGCGCCGGATGTCCATGCCGCCGTTGATCTGGGAGGTGACCGGGTAGGGCGACCGGCGAGGCAAACGCTTGACAGGGCCGCGCCGAATGCGCGAGACTTGCCCGCGCAAGGGGGCAGGGCCGTGAACGGACCGCCCCGGCCGAGGCCGGGTCGAACATCGCGGGAGCTGACATGAGCAAGGCGACAAAGATCGGTCCGGGCTTGCTGGCATGGGTCTGTCTGCTTGGGGCGTGCGCCGCCGCGGGGGAGGCGCCGCCGCAGGCGGAGGCCGCCCGGGCCGTGCACCGGGCGGGGCAGACGTTTGTCACGTGGAAGGAAGTCGCCCCGCTGATCACCGACGAGCAGGTCAGCTACGGCCAGTACCTCAAGGCCCTGGCGGAGGCGAAGGACCCCGTGCGGTACCGAATCTACGCCGCAGCCAGGCCGATCGACGCGGCCTCGATCGGAAAGGCGGAACTGGTCGGGGAAGTCGGACCGCTGTCGGCCTACAACGTCAACGCCCGCAACAAGGAGTACCTCCTCGGCCAGGCGATGATCCGCCCCGACCGGATGGGAGAGTTGGCGGAGAACTACAACGGCCTGATGCACACCTGGACGATGGACAGCCGGCGGATGGACCGGTATCCGCTGCGGCGGTTCGCGATCGACGAACAGGCCGGGCCGCTGCCGGCGGGAACGGGCCTGTACGTCCACCACCCCGCCAGGGCCGGTGAGAGCTTCTACGCCGTGGTCGCCGTCCGGGGCGATGCGGCCAATCGCAAGGACTTCGCCTCCAACACCGCCGGGCCCGTGGCCGAGACCGTCGGGACGGGTGAGCCGGTCCGCCAGGGCAAGGGCCTCTGGGGCCCGAGCTTCGACTATCCCGGCACGCGATGGACGTACGTCCAGTGGTGCGCCCCGCCGCTGGCCCCGCGGCCCAACATGGCCTTCAACTGGTCCGTCCTCCTGCCCCCGCACGTCGGGGAGCCCGACAAGCCCGTCCTGCCGGGGATGCAGGCCTTCCAGCGGGCCCCCGCGGAGGTGTACTTCCACGCCAGCGGCTACTCCTATGCCCAGCCGGGCATGAAGATGATGCTCCACAGCATCCAGATCGCCCCGCATGACTACCCGCCCAGCGGGTGGTACGGCTACCACGAGGCGTGGGGGACGCGGAGGGAGCTGGGGGCGGGCAAGGTCCACAACCACACCCAGCGGCGGATCATCGCCTTCCTGGAGTGGGCGAAGAAGCGTTTCCCCATCGATCCCGATCAGGTGATCGCCACCGGCTTCGACGGCGCCGCCGCGGCGGCCATCCGCTATCCGGAGGAGTTCGCCTGCGTCTGGATCGAGGGATTCGACCGCTCCGGCGGCGTGCTGGACGCCAAGGCCGCCGAGACCTACCAGGCCGCCTGGGGCAGGAAGAGCCCGGAGATCACCGACGAGACCGGCCGGGGCGACTGGGCCTGGGCCGACCTGGACCAGGCCGTCCTCACCTGCCGCAAGGACCTGCCGCTGACGGTCTGCCTGGGCTACTCCTGGGGGCCCGTCCCGGGCTACGCCAAGGGCCAGGGGCGTTTCTACAAGGCCATGCAGCAGGCCCGCCAACCGCTGATGGCCTACTGGGGCTGGAACGGGCTGCGGGAACGGGGCCGGGTGAACCAATACGACGGCGTCTGGCGCGGCAAGCGGATCGACCGGATGATGGCCATCCCCGCCTTCTCCAGCTCCTCCCGCGACAGCGACCGCGAGTCCGAGGGCAATGCCGGCGGCCGCTTCGACTGGAAGGACATCACCGACCAGCAGGACCGGTTCGCCGTCACGATCGTCAGTGACGAGGGCACCTTTGACCTGACGCCCCGGCGGCTGAGGAGCTTCCGCCCAGTCCCGGGCGAGAAGCTCGCATGGACCGCCCAGGCCGAGCCGGACCCCAGGAGCCGTGAGAAGGTCAAGCCCCCGCCGCAGTCCGGCGTCATCGAGGTCGCCGCCGACGGAACCTTCACCATTCCCCGGCTGAGCTACCCGCTGCGGTCGCCGGGCATGGCCGTCACCATCACCCGCGCCGCCCAGCAGGCAGGGGCGGGACAGGAAACAGCGAAATGAGAAGCTTGCTCGCCATCGCACTGGCCGCCTGCACAGCCGCCGCCGCGGCGCAGGCGGACATGGTCGTCGAACGCTGGGGCCGGTACCGCTATACCCAGCACAAGGAAGTCGCCCTCGCCGCCGGCGAGAAGGGCAGGGTGATGACCGTCGACCTGTCGGCCCTGCCGCGCAAGGCCGCCATATACCGGGCCCGGCTGGTGTTCACCTCAGGCAAGGGCTACGAGGTCTCCGCCGACAGGAAGGCCCTGCCTCTGGTCGAGCCGTATTGCCTGTGGTTCGACGCCGGCGAGGCCGTGCGCGGCTGGGTCGCCCGCGGCATCCGCCAGGGCGAGCTCACCATCGCCCGGGCGAGCAGGCTCCGTCCCGATCAGGTCTACCTGGAGATCGCCTACGAGGGCAAGCTGCCCGAGCCGCCGGAGCAGGTGACCGGCGTGAAGGCCTTCCACCGCCGCGGCCAGACCTTCCTGACGTGGAAGGAGGTCGAGGACCTGGCCGAGGGCAACGAGGACATCAACTGGGGCGAGATGGCTCCCAAGGTCGCCGAATGCAACCCGATGGTGGGCATCATCCCGAAATGGCCCCAGCGCGAGATCCGCTACAGCGTGTATCGCCACAGCGAACCGATCACGGCCGCCAACATCGGTGAGGCCGAGTTCGTCCATGACGTGATGCAGGGGTCGGTGTACGCCGAGGACTCGATCGCCCGCGGCCGGCAGGGCGAACACGGGCCCGTCTACCTGAAGGCCGGGCAGGTCCTGCGGCGCGTGATGCTGGCCAAGGGCGAGTTCCTCCCGCCGGGGACGGGCTACCACTGGCTGACCGCCCCGAAGGCCGGCAAGGCGTACTATGCCGTCGTGACCAGCATCAACGGGGTGGAGAACACCACGGCGATCACCCCCGCCAACTCGGTCGGGCCCGTCGAGGAGGAAACGGCCTCCCCTGTGCCGATGCTGGTGGCCGAGGAGATCACCGACCTCCGCCGGCCGGAGGGGGCCAAGTACATCGAGCGGTGGTATTCGTGGTGGTGCACCGAGCCGCTCAGCGCCTACCCGCGCCGCTACGACGTGGCCGTGGGATTCTGTCCCCAGACCATGGCCACCCCGGCCGCGGTGACCATTACCCGGGAGGCGTGGAACTACCCCATCCGCATGCCGGACCCTTCCGCCCGGCAGGACATCGTGCTGGCACACACCATGGACGTGCCGATCGGCTTCCGCATGGGTATCCCCCACGCCCACTACGGCCTGAAGGACTTCCAGCAGGCCCGCTGGCAGAGCTGGCCGATGAACCGGCAGGAGGCGCTGATCCGGTGGCTGGGCACGGAGCTGGGGATCGACGCGGATCGAATCTCGGTCAGCATGGGCGCCTGGGGCATGATGGAACTGGAGCGGCCGGACCTGTATGCCCTGATCGAGGGCTGGGGTCAGCCGGGGGTGACCGAGG
Organism: Phycisphaerae bacterium; assembly: GCA_035686585.1. Lineage (GTDB taxonomy): Bacteria > Planctomycetota > Phycisphaerae > SM23-33 > SM23-33 > DASRZG01. The sequence goes on along the minus strand of DASRZG010000501.1, from coordinate 10,437 downwards.
GCTTCCAGTGCTGGGACCGCGCCCGCGGCGTCTGGGGCCCGCCGGACGTCTACTCCGACCGGCCTGACGCGGAAAACCCCTACGTCCGCAGCGACTACGTCCGGTACGTCCTGGCCGACCCGGCCCGGGAGACGCCGTTCTTCAACATCTACGCCATCCGCTCGGCCCACCTGACCGAAATGGGCTGGCCCCCCCACCCGCGGTTCTGGCGGGCAATGATCGACTCCAAGCACCCGTTCGTGCTGCACTGGCGCGTGAAGGACCAGCCCGTGATCCGCCGCGACCGGTCCGTGCCGGCCTTCGGCAACTGCACCCTCGACGACAACCCCGGCAACGGCGACCTCCGCAACGGCCTGACCTTCGACGCCCAGATCAACGGATACCTGAGCTGGGTCGGTGAGACGATCGTCGACGAGCCGGGGAAGTGGGAGATGACCATCCTGCTCGACGATTCCGCCCCGTTGGACGAGTGCCGGGTCGACCTGACGCCGCGGAAGTGTCGCGGCTTCCGCCCCGGGCCGGGCCGGAAGTTCCAATGGACCTGCACGCCGCTGCCCCGCGACCCCAAGGCCGTGGCGGACCCGGCCGCCAGGATCACCGGCGCCGCCGAGACCGACCGGCACGGCCTGGTGACGATCAGGCAGCTACCCCTGCGGAAGGGAGCCCAGCGGGTGACGATCGCCCTGCCGTGACGGTCCTCGCGGCGGACGTTTCCGGCCGCAACGGGATTCCCCGCATGACGTGCCTCCGGGCGCCCGGATCAAACCGGCCCGCAGGCCCCGCATCCTTCCTCATTTGGGCCGGTCCAGGCCGAAGACGCTGAAGCCGGCCCCGGTGCCCCGGCCGGACAGGCGGAAGAGCAGGCCCGCTTGGTAGCAGGTGCCTCGCGTCAGGACGTAGTCGGTGCCCTCCCCGCCGTAGATGCCCGCGTTCCCCTCTTCATCTTCGCCGCGGAAGCCGCCGTCGGCCCGTGGGTCGCCGGTGCCGGCCACCTGGAGCGTGAAGCTTCGGGCCTCCAGGTGCCTGAGGATCCACCCGGAGTAGTCCTTGCCCGCGACCAGCCCCGTATCCCAGGCGTTGTTGGCCTGCACCGGGAAGGCGACGAATGGACGGACGGGCATCTCCTCCTGGGCGGTGATCCAGTCCGCGTAGCGCACCATGGCGTCGAGGTACTTGCTCTCGCCGGTGACCTTGTAGGCGGCTAGCACGACCGTGACGATGCCGTCGTCGTTGCGGATGATGAACCGCTCGTCGCCGGCGCCATAGCCTTCATGGTGGTTGGACTTGGGCGGCTCGACGCCCTCGGTGCTCTCGACGAAGTTGAACGGGCCCTCGGGGCGCTGGCATCGCAGGATGCGATCGGCGGCGTCCAGCAGCGGCGGCACGTACCGCCCCTCGCCGGTGATGCTGTAGAGGTGCCACAGCGGTATGGCGCTGCCGTGGTGCATGCACTTGTTCAGCCACCCGGGGTCGCTCTCGACGGTGTCCGGGTCGAACCGCACCCGGGCGGGCAGTGCCGTCCCCGGCCGCCAGTTGCGGACCAGCCAATCGCAGAAGGCCCTGCCGCCGCGGAGCCAGCCCTCCTCGCCGGTGACGCGGTAGAGCATCAGCAGGCCCGAGGCGGCCTGGGCGCCGTCCAGGATGCCTGCATAAGTGCAGGTGGGGTTCTCCTCGGCGAACACGCCATGGCTGACCGGCCGATTCGGGTCGAGTTGCTGCAGGGCGCGGATGAAACGGCCGTAGCCCCTGGCAGCCTCGAGGTACTTGCCGTCCCCGCTGATCTTGCAGGCTTCAGTCAGCACGAACAGGGCCCGGCCGTGGGACCAGTTGATCCCGGGCAGCGAGCGACGCTCGGGCATGAAGTAGTAGTAGAGGCACCGGCCGGTGTTGGCGTCAAAGCGATGATCGCCCTGATAGCGCGAGTTGACAAACCAGTCGGCGGCCTTCAGGGCCCGGGCGAGGCAGTCCTGCTTAACCTGTTTGCTGATGCTCGACGTCATTGCCTGCTCCCACACAAGGCCCTCCACCCCGCCGGAATGCGGTCCCGCATCGGATGGGGGGCGTCGCGGGGGATTCTATCGGTCTCGCCGCCGACTGTCCATTACCGCGCGCCTGGGCTCAACGTGAGCTGCCTTACAGCGGGCCCAGCAGATCGGCGGTGTTGGCTCGGGCGATCTTCTCGAAGCAGGCCGGGGCGATCCGTCCGGTTTCGCGGAGCGATTTCAGGTAGTCGGGCAGCGGGGTGGGGGTGTCGGGGGCGGTCATGTCGGTGCCGAAGTGCAGGCGGTCCTGGAATTCGGTCAGAAAGGCCGGGCCGAACCGCTCGTCCCTGCTGACGGCGTTGAAGCCGCTGTTAGCGGACAGGTCGCCGTGGAGGTTCGGGTACCGCCGCATCAGCTCGACCACCCGCCCCGGGCGGCTCACCGGCCCCTTGGGATAGCCCCCGCGGAGGGCCGGGTCGTCCAGCGGGCCGATCTCCGCCCAGAAGGCCTGGGAGTGGCCCAGGAACACCAGGCCGGGGAACTTCGCCAAGGCCCGCTCCAGGCCGGGCAGACCGGGCTCGTCATAGAGGCCGTAGTTGCCCCCCAGCGTCGGCGACATGTGGAAGGTCACCGGCAGAGACGCCTCCTGGCAGGCGGCGAAGAGGTTGTGCACCATCGGGTCGTCAAAGGGCAGGTTGGCGGTGACCTCGCCGACGCCCCTGCACCCGGCCCGGCGATACCAGCGGAGCAGGTCGGCCAGCGGGGCGTCGGGGGAGTTGGTCAAGGCCCGCGGATCCGCGTTGCAGAAAGGGATGAACCGCCCGGGATGGAGCCGGCCAATCTCCAGGACCTCTTCGACCGAGACGACCTGCCGGCAGCACTCGGGGCTGACGGAGGCCATCAGGGCGGCCCGCTCGATGCCCAGCTCGTCCATCCGCTGGATAAGCCGGCCGGGGTCGGCGTAGGTCTTCCCGTCCGGACGGGGGTAGCCGCCCAGGCGACCGGTGTGCACGTGAATGTCGATGAACATGTCCGCCTCCGTGGGGGTGGGCCGGGACGCCGTAAGCCCCCGGAGCGCAAAAAAAACTGTCGGGTGCGGGGAGTTTTGCCGGCAAGCCGGCCCCTCTGGGCCCCGAACGGGCCCGACTGCCCCGCACTCGAGCAGCCTGTGTTTCCTCCACCTCCGCGGTACTGCCTCCAGACAACGCGGCGAAGGTGCGATGAGCTCTCCGCCCGGCAGCATGAGCGTGGCCGACAGGCGGCTTTGCAGCAACTGGAATATAGCCCATCGGGATCGATTCGTCAATACCAAAGTGAGTCAAGATAAGCCACTTCGTCACAAGCCGTTGCCCGTGATGGCGGGCAATACCGCATTGGTCCCACGGACGGTCCTGCCCCGGCGAGCAAGTCGGCGTACAACGGCCGGGGCTGCCCCCACAGCCAGGCCCACGAGATGGGCCGCCCCCGCCAAACCGACGTCCGACGGCAGGGACGTCGGGCCGATCCCCCTGCCGGTGATCAGCTCGTACACCGACCGGGCCCCCAGCAGCGCCAGCAGGGCCCACCACCCCGCCCCGCCCTGCCCATGCGTCCGCAGGGCGGCATCGGCCAGCGCCGACGCCACCAGCGCGCAGTTGATCCCCGACAGTCCCCGGTAGACGTCCACGCCCCCCCACGCCCAAACCGCCGGCCCCACCGCCATCAGCGACATCGCCACCGGCCAACCGGCAGGGACCCCCCGGCGGCGGCAGACCCACCACAGGACCGCCATCGCCCCGGCATCGGCCAGCAGTTGCGCCCAGCCGAAGTGAACGACGTTGCACGTCGCCAGCCGCCAGTATTGCCCGGCGGCGATCCCGGCGCGGTCGAACTCCAACAGGGCCTGTGCGCCCGGACAGACCTGAAGGGCTGTCGCCGCCACCAGGATCGCCGCCAGGACGACATCCGTCGCGCGCCGGCGGAGCGCGCCCGAAAGATCAGTCGCCGGTCGCATCGGAGCGCTTGTCCTTCCTCTTGCGAAGCGTGGCCACGACCAGCGCCCCCACCGCCGCCCAGCCAATCACCCCCACCGGCCCGCCGCCCCGGGTGGGCAGGCTGATGTCCCAACCGCGGCGAGGGCCCGTGTCAGGCGGGGATTGGGCCGGCTGCGCGGACGCCGGCGCGTTGGCGGGGTCCGCCTCGGGCTGGGCACTGGCCAGGACCGGCCCGGCGCCGCCCGGCTCGACGCGGGCGGGGCCCAGGGTCCGGGCGGAGTTGGCCCGGATGGCCGCCAACTGCTCCTGCACCTTCTCCCGCGACGCGCGGTCGCGCTGAATCTGAAGCGCGTTGCGGCGGTCGATCTTCCACCGCCGGTACTCCGCGTCGTTCTCCAGCACGATGAACGAGGTGTACTCCGTGGCGATGGAGTAAGCCTCCCCCAGCCGGACGATCTCGGCCTGGACCGCCGGGTCGGCGGCGCCGCTCGCGTCGGCCAGCAGGTGCTGGATCTTGTGCCACGCCCACATCCGTTCGATCTGCGGGTTCGCGTCGTCGGCGCGGGGCAGCTCGATCGTGGCCGCCTGGTTCATCTCGGCCGCGCCGATCTTCGCGCGGACGGTGACCTTCACCTGCCCGTCGCGGCGGTACCGGCCGTAGAGGCGAACCGGCGCGCCGTGATAGAGGTTCGGCAGCTTGCGGGGAATCACGTCGTAGACGCCTCCCCCCTCGAACTCGATCGCCACGTCCGTGGCGGCCGGGCGGGTCAGCTTGCGGCGGAAGGCCTTGGCCTGGCGCTGGAAGTCGTCCCCGCGCGACAGGAACGCCGCCAGCCCGCCGGCCTCTTCGGCCAGTTGGCCCAGCAGCGGGCGGTTGACCTCGTTGCCCACGCCCACGCAGAACACCCGCACGTTGGCGGGCCTTCCCTTGATCCGCTGCACCAGGGCGTCCCGCTCCTGCTGCTCGGTCATGCCGTCGCTGAGCACCACCACGTTCAGCGTCCGGTCCGGGTCGCTGAAGCGGTAGGCGGCGTCCAGGGCCGGGCCCAGCACCGTCCCTCCTTTGGCCTGCCGGCCGGCCAGGTACTCCGCCGCACGCCGCTTGCTGTCGGCATCGGCCGGGGTGATCCGCCCGAACAGCGTCTGGGCGGCCACGTTGAACGTGATGATCTCGAACCGGTCGGCCTCGCCGAGTGAGTCCACGAACGCCCCCACCGTATCCCGCGACAGGTCCAGCTTGCCCGCGTGCTCCATGCTGCCGGAGATGTCCAGCACGAAGACGTAGTCCATCGGGGCGTTGCGCTGCTCCAGCTCCTTGCCGGCCGTGAGGGTCAGGCAGAAGGTACCGTCCGCCCCGCCCTTCCGTGAGGCGATCAAGTCCAGGCCCGTCCGGGGACGTTGGAGCTGATAGGCCACCACCACGTCCTTGTTCAGGTCGCCCTCGGCGCTCTCCAGGCTCGCCTGGAAGTACGTCGGATCGTGCTGGACGACGACGGCGTCCTTGCCGTGGCTGGGGCTGGTGACGGCGACGACCGGCACCTCGGACTTGGCGTGGACGTTGAAGGCGAACCGGCCGGTGGCCCGGGAGTCCACGCCGACTCGGCTGGCGGTCGCCAGGGGGTAGACGTAGGTCGCCCAGTCGTGATCGGTGTCCAGCTCCTGGTAGTAGGTGATGCGGACGCGCTGCTCGGCGCCCGGGCCGATGGGGAAGATCCGCATCTCGAACGTGCGGTAATCCTTCTGCTCCAGCAGGCCCGGGTCGCGGCGGATCTGCTTGTAGCTGTCGTAGATGTCGCGGGCCCGCTGCTTTTCGACGACCTCCCCGACCATCTCCTTGCCGTTGATCCACATGCTGAAATTGGCGACCGAGGCGCCCTTGGGCACCGGGAAGGTGTACAACGCCTCCACCTGCCGCTGCTCCGTGTTGCGGAAGACCTGCGTGACCTCGGTGACCGCGATGCCGTTGTTGATCGTCACGTCCACCGAGTGCTCGGTGATCTCCAGAACCCCGCCCAGGCCCCCATCGGCGATCAGCAGCCCGGCCGCTTCCGCCGGCGTCGCCGCCACCGTCATGGCCAATGCCGCCAGGACCGCCCCCACGGCCCCGATCCGGATCGTTCTCCTGCTCCTTTCCGTGCCCATCGTTCTTTCCTTTCTCTTTGCCGCCGTGCGCGCAGACTATCCCTGCGACGGCGCGCGGCCGTTTTTGAAACGGAATTCCCGCCCGCGGGCGCCCATGCCCGGGGCCTCAGAAACGATTCCCTATGTCGCGAAACGACTCACTCGGCGCCGGCGTCGTCCGCCCGCCGCCCGGAAACCAGCTCCTCGACCAGCGCGTCCAGCAGCTCCAGGTCGGTGGTGGCCGCATAGCCCGGGGCCCACACGTGCAGGCCCTCGAAGTGCTCAGAGCGTCTGCGCTTCAGCGACCGCCCCGCCGACTTGAGCCGGCGGACCGTCTGCTCCGGCGAGTGATTTGGCCAGGTTTCCACGATCACCACGACGTGCTCGGGGGCGATCCGCATCCGGCGTATCTTCCAGCCGCGCTCGACGGCCTCCTGCTCGAAGGCCTCGGCCAGCCAGTCGCCCTTCTGGCCGTCGAACAGCGGCTTGCGGTCCCACGTCGTCCACGCCAGGCCGTAGGCCACCCGGTGCAGGACGCCTTGGTCGGTTCGCAGGACCTGGTGGAGCTTCCGGCGAAGCCGGCTCATCCGCGACGGCGGGGCGACCACGCTGATCGACCGCGCCTTGTCCGGAGTGCGGGTGATGTAGCCCTTCTTCTCAAGGGCACTTACGTGGCCGCGAACGGCGTTGACGTTCGCCAGGCCCACGGCCTGGCCGATCTCCCGCAGCGTCGGCGGGAACCCCCGCTCGCCGGAAAACCGCTCGACGAACTCCAGCACCGCCTTCTGCCTGTCCGTCAACGCCTCTTCCGTCATGGTGCACCTCGGACTAGTGTCATCATGTACAGTGTAACTCTGTACACCTAACTCGTCAAGGGGTCTTCGCAAAAAAAAAACCGGCGCGGCCTTGACGCCGCCCCCGCAAGTTGCCTCGCCGGGACCCTGTGCGGAACGAGGACATGCCCTTAGTACAAGCCTTAAGCGTTTCCGTTGAGCGTCCGGGGCCAAGGATCCGCCGGTGCCCACACGCGCCGGCGCGACGAAATGGCTTGGCGTCTATTCGGCGGACGGGTATGATTTGCCGGAGTTTGCGAGTCCCGGGTGGATGGGCGAGGATGGAGATGGACCAAGGCAATCCGGCAAAAGAGCACCCCGCGGACGCCTTGGCGGACATGGCGGCTGGGGAGGACGAGGTCGAACAGCCCGCCGAGCAGGCGGAGGTCCCGTCCGACCCGCTGGCGGCGCTGGACACGTTGGCCGGGGAGGACGAGGCGGACGAGGACGCGGCGGACCCCTCCCCCGACGCGCCCGAGATCGACCTGACGGTCCCCGTGGCGGTGGCGCCGGCAACCGTCCAGGCCCGGCGCGCCCAGGCCGCCGCGGCGGCGCGGGCCCGACATGCCAACGCCCACGCCTACAAGAAGACGATGGTGCCCTTCCTGGCGGTGGTGTCGGTGCTGCTGGTGGTGGTGGGCGTGCTGACCACGGTGCTGGTCCTCGACGAGCCCGGCGGGACGCCGCCCTCGAACCAGCGCCTGTTCAAAATCTTCCTGATGCTGGTGAGCTATCCCCTGTCGGCGATCCTGGCCTTTGGGGCCTGGTGGTTCCACCGCGACACGCGGCGCTGACCGGGGCCCGGGCCGCCGCTGACGCGACCATGCGAACCCTTTCCGAAATCATGCAGCCGTGGAAGGTGCTGAACTGGCCCAACCGGATCACGCTGCTGCGGCTGCTGCTGGTCGCGCCGTTCGTGACGCTGGTCCAGCGCCAGCACGCACACCCCGCTTACCGGTACGTGGCGGTGGGCATTTTCGTGCTGCTGGCGATCTCCGACTACCTCGACGGGTACCTCGCCCGGCGGCTGGACTGCAAGACCCGCCTGGGCGCGATCCTCGACCCGCTCGCCGACAAGCTGCTGATCATCTGCGCCGCGATCCTGCTGAGCATGCCCGGCTCGTGCGTGGTGGACGGGTCGGAGCCCATCCAACTGCCCAACTGGGTGGTGGTGGCGATCGTCGGCAAGGAGCTGTGGGTGATCGCGGGCTTCCTGGTGCTGTTCCTGGTGACCGGCAAGGTGCGCGTCAGGCCGTCGCGGACGGGCAAGAGCTCCACCACCGCCCAACTGGTGATGGTCTCGGCCCTGCTGCTGGCGCCGGACTTCAACCGCCTGGGCTTCTCGTTCGGCACGCACTTTGCCCAGGTGCTCTGGTGGGCCGTATTCGTCCTCAGCCTCGGGGCCATCGTCAGCTACACCCGCATGGGCCTGTCCTTCCTGGCCGAGGAAGAAGTCCCGAATCCCCCAAACCACCAAGGGAATCCGGGGTAGTATAATGGGTCGGAACGGGCCGCCCCGCGGCCCGCGGCATTGGACGATCGAGAGTTGACAGCCTATGGCGTTCGCACCGATTGAAGAAATCCTGGACGACATCCGCGACGGCAGGCTGGTCGTGCTGGTCGACGACGAGGAACGCGAGAACGAGGGCGACCTGGTCTGTGCGGCCGAGAAGGCCACGCCCGAGCTGATCAACTTCATGGCCCGGCACGGGCGGGGGCTGATCTGCGTGCCGATGAGCGAGGAGGCCGCCGACGCGATGGGGCTGCACCCCCAGGCGGCGCACAACACCTCCCGGCACGGCACGGCGTTTACTGTTTCCGTGGACGCGGCCACCGGCATCACCACGGGCATCTCCGCCGCCGACCGCGCGCGGACGATCGAGTTGCTCTGCCGCGACGACGCCGGACCGCGGGACTTCGTCCGCCCGGGGCACGTCTTCCCGCTCCGCGCCCGCCCCGGCGGCGTGCTGGTGCGGGCCGGGCAGACCGAGGGGGCCGTGGACCTCGCGCGCCTGGCGGGCCGGAAGCCCATGGGCGTGATCTGCGAGGTCATGAACGACGACGGCACCATGGCCCGCGTGAGCGACCTGGAGAAGTACTGCGCCGCCCACGGGCTGAAGATGTGCACCGTCGCCGACCTGATCAAGTACCGCCTCCGCCGCGACCGGCTGATCCGGCGCGAGGTGGAGTTCGACATCCCCCTCGACGCCGGCCTGTTCCACCTGATCGCCTACAGCTCCGACGTCGACGCCGAACCCCACCTGGCCCTGTGCAAGGGCCCCGTCGGCCGGCTGGACGAGCAGGCCTGCCCCGTGCCCTTCGACAAGCCGTGTCTGGTCCGCGTTCACAGCGAATGCCTCACCGGCGACGCCTTCGGCTCGCGCCGCTGCGACTGCGGGAGCCAGCTCCACGCGGCCCTGGCCGCCATCGAACGCGCCGGCGTCGGCGCCCTGATCTACATGCGCCAGGAAGGGCGCGGCGCGGGGCTGCTCAACAAGCTCAAGGCCTACAAGCTCCAGATCGAGCGCGGCATGGACACGGTCGAGGCCGACCTGCACATGGGCTACAAGCCCGACCGCCGCGACTACGGCATCGGCAACCAGATCCTCCGCGACCTGGGGCTGTCCCGCCTGCGGATCATGACCAACAACCCGCGAAAGATCCACGGCCTGGACGGCTTCGGCCTGAAGATCGTCGAGCGCGTCCCCCTGGTCATCCCCGCCCACTCCGACAACGCCCGCTACCTCAAGACCAAGCAGGACCGCCTCGGCCACCTGCTGGATGACGTGTAGGCGTCGGGCACCCGCCGAAGGCGCGTGCCCTCCCCGCTCGTTTCGCGGCCTTGCCCCAACCGTCCCTGGTGCCTACAATTCCGCCATGGTGCAGGTTTCGACAACTTCCGGCCGGCCCAGGCCCTGCCGTCCGAGGCGGGCCAACTGATAACAGAAAGTGACGCATGAGAGGCTACGTGCTTCCGCCTTTGAGCCTGGCGCCGTTCCCGGAGATCGACCTGCGGCACGTGCTGGTGTTGACCGACGACACCGCCATGCTCCAGCACGCCACGCACGCCACCCCGGACGTCCGCCACGGCTACTGCACCGACGACACCGCGCGGGCGCTGATCGCCGGGGTGCTGTTCTGCGACCTCCAGCCGGGTCGGCGGGCCGCCGGCGGCGGGCCCGGGGTCCCGGTCGAGCTGGCGGTGGCCATGCAGCGGTACCTGGGATTCCTCTCCTACGCCTTCAACCCCGACACGGGTCGGTTCCGAAACTTCATGGACTATGACCGAAGCTGGGCCGAACAGACCGGCTCGGAGGACAGTCACGCCCGCGCCCTGTGGGGGCTGGGGGTCGCCTTTCGGCGCGGGCACGTCGCCGACGTCCAGAAGCTGGCCGGGACGCTGTTCCGGAACGCCCTGCCGTCGGTCGAAAGCTTCGAGCACGTCCGGCCCTGGGCGTACGTCCTGCTGGGCCTGCAGGAGTACCTGCGCAGGGCCCCAAACGACGAACGCGCCGCCGACATCCGCCG
>DASRZG010000500.1:0-2872 GCA_035686585.1 Phycisphaerae bacterium | reverse complement strand
CGGATCTTCGAGGTCCTCGACACCGAACCGGCGATCTTCACGCGGACGGGGGCGGTCCCGGGCCGCGACATCCAGGGGGCCATCGAGCTGCGGGACGTCAGCTTCAGCTACGACGGGGTGCGGAAGGTGCTGAAGAACGTCAGCCTCAAGATCGAGCCGGGCGAGATGATCGGCCTGGCCGGTCCGTCGGGCGGGGGCAAGACCACGACGATCAACCTGATCTGCCGCTTCTACGACGTCCTGGAGGGCCAGATCCTGATCGACGGGGTGGACGTGCGCGACTACAACCTGGAAGAGATCCGCCAGCGGATCGGCGTGGTGCTGCAGGAACCGTTCCTGTTCCGCGGGACGGTCGCGGAGAACGTCGCCTACGGCAAGCCCGACGCTACGCTCGAAGAGATCATCACCGCCGCCAAGGCCGCCAACGCACACGACTTTATCGTGGGCTTTCCCGATGGGTACGACACGATGGTCGGCGAGCGCGGGCACACGCTGTCCGGCGGCGAACTGCAGCGGGTGAGCATCGCCCGCGCGATCCTCAACAACCCCCGCATCCTCATCCTCGACGAAGCCACCAGCTCCGTCGATAGCGAAACCGAGAAGCTCATCCAGGAAGCCCTGGACCGCCTGGTCGCCAGCCGGACGACCATCGCCATCGCCCACCGGCTGTCCACCCTCCGTAAGGCCAACCGGCTCGTCATCCTGGAACGCGGCGAGGTCAAGGAAGTGGGCACGCACGAGGAACTCGCCGCCAAGCCGGACGGGGTCTACGCCAAGCTGATCCGCATGCAGGCCGAGGCCCAGTCCCTCATCGCCATCAAAGGGTAGCGAAACGGCAGTCGCATCCCCTCCGCGCAACCGGCCTGGTCACTTCAGTGACCCAGGCACTCCCCCCAAAAGCGCCCCCGCATCACCTGGTTCGCTGAAGCGACCAGACCCCTCCCCTCAATGCGCCAACCGCGCGATCCGCGCGAACTCCTCCTTCAGCGCCGGGTACAACCGCCGGTACTGCTCGTAGTACCTGGCGTAAAGCCTCTTCGCCTTCGCGTCGGGCTTGATGGTGCGCGTGATCTTGATGGCGGCCTTGCAGGCCTCGCGGATGTCCTTGTACCGCCCGGTCCCCACGGCCGCCAGCAGCGCCACGCCGTACGCCGGACCCTCCTCGGCGTTGATTGTGGCGCAGGTCGTTCCGTAGACGTCGGCCTGAAGCTGCCGCCAGAACGCGCTGCGGGCCCCGCCGCCGGACAGGCGGATCTGCCGGATCTTCAGACCCCGCCCGCGGAGGATGGTCACCGCGTCGTTCATGGCGAACGTCGCGCCCTCCAGGACGGCGCGGACCAGCTCGTTCCGCGTGGTCCGCGAGTGCAGCCCAATCCAGCAGCCCTTGGCGCAGGGGTCGGCGTGCGGGGTGCGCTCCCCGGTCAGGTACGGCAGCCAGAACAGCCCCTCGCAGCCCGGCGGGGCCTGCTCGGCCTGGGCGGTCAGCAGCTCGTACGGATCAACCTTCTTTCGCCGGGCGGCGGCGACCTCGGCCTGGCCAAGCACGTTGCGGTACCACTGGAAGCTTCCGCCCGCGGCCATGACGCACCCGAACATGCACCACTCGCCGTCCACCGACGAGCAGAACGTCTGGACGCGGCCCTGGGGGTCGGTCTTGTACTGCCGCGAGTGGGTGTAGACCACGCCCGACGTGCCCATGGTGGCGGAGGTGAGCCCGTCGGTGACGATACCGTTTCCGACCGCACCGGCCGGCTGGTCGCCCCCGCCGCCGACGACGGGCGCGCCCTCGGCGACGCCCAGCTTGGCCGCCGCCGACTTCGTCACCCGCCCCGTGACCTCGTGCGACTCCACCACCGGCGGCAGGATCGACCGGTCGATCTGGAAGATCGACAGCATCTTCGACGACCAGTTCCGCTTCCGCTGGTCCAGCAGGAGCGTCCCGGACATGTCCGAGACCTCGCCCATGTACTCGCCCGTCATCCGCAGCCGCACGTAGTCCTTCGGCAGCAGCAGGTGCTTGATCCGGGCGTAGATCCGCGGTTCGTGCTGCCGCACCCACAGCAGCTTGGTCAGCGTGAAGCTCGTCATCGCCACGTTGCCCACCAGCGAGATGAGCTTGCTCTTGCCGCCGACGGTCCGCTCGATCTCGGCGGCCTGCGGGGCGGTCCGCTGGTCGTTCCAGATCAGCGACGGCCGCAGCGGCCTGCCCGCCCCGTCGGTGATGACCAACCCGTGCATCTGACCGCTGAGCCCGATCCCAACAACCTGCCTGCCGTCGATCCCGGCCTTCTTGACCGCGGCGCGGACGGCCTTGACCGTCCCGGCCCACCAGTCCTCGGGGTCCTGCTCGCTCCAGCCCGGCCGCGGGGCCGAAACGCCGTACTCCGCCGTCGCCGTCGCCAGCACCCTCGCCCGCGCGTCGGTCACCAGCGCCTTGGTCCCCGACGTCCCGACGTCAATACCCAGGTAGTATGCCATCGATCCGATCCTTCCCAGTGGAACCGAAATGCCTCTGTTCCCGCGGCCGCTCTCGCCTCGCCGCGGGCGCTGCATTGAACCAACTCGCCCCCCGCCCCGCAAGGGACGTCGGCAGGGCGTGGCGATTCCGCAACTATGACCCACGTTTAGCCGCGACCCCTGCCCCGTCGGGGTAGGCAGGCGAAGGGGAGCGCGCGAGCTAGACGTAATTCCTCGACCGGGCGCCCAGGATGCGGTCGGGGTGGAACTTCCAGTCGGCGTTCACGCTGTTGTGGTAGCGCGTCACCGCCTGCGGGCCCTCGAGGTGCACGCCGGGCAGGATCGTCGTCGGGCGGGTCGTGCGGACCAGCCAGTCGAGCAGGTCGCGCTCCAGCTCGCGGGCCTTGTCCGCGCG
>DASRZG010000499.1:0-4985 GCA_035686585.1 Phycisphaerae bacterium | reverse complement strand
GCGGCGCCTGCGGCGCCGGCGCTTCCCGGTCTATGTGGGGGTCGGTCGGCAACGGTTCCGCTCAGTACGTTTCCTCGCGCTGGCACTGCTCGGGCGTGTTCCACGCCTGGATCATCACGGCCGGGGCCGCGCACGGCCGGCCGTTCAGGCGCCCCTCCAGGCGGAGGTACTCGGCCATGGGCCAGTCGGGGGTGACGGGCAGGTCCATCGTGAACGTCCGCGCCTTGCCGGCGGGGAGGATCCACGTGGTGGGGATCATCACCGCCGCCGAGGGGAAGGTCTTGACGTGCTGCCAGCCCGCCTCGCCCTGCCGCCACAGGGACACGCTGACCAGGGCCCCGCTGTCCGCACGGATGCTGATGTCCGCGGACGTGGTGTTTTCGGCGACGAGGGTCACCGGCACCGACTGCCCGCGGGCGTAGTTCCGCTGCGGCACGCTCATCTTCAGCACCAGCCCGTCGTCCACCGCCTGGACCGCCACGCCCTCGATCTGCGCGGGTTTCCCGAGGCCCAGGCAGCCCCCCACCGTCACCAGCGCGGTCAGCGACAACACCCTCACAACTATCTTCATCGCACGGCCTCCGTCATGGGATCACAACGTTCTACTCCGCCGTCCGGCGCTCGCCCTCCCGCCGCAGCCGGTGCCGCCGCTCGGTGAAACGGCGGTACTCCGGCCCGCAGTTGTGCGAGCAGAACGGGAAGATGCCGTCCGGCGTCGAATACAGTATGACGCACCGTTTCACCCGCTGCACGTCATAATTGTACCGATCCTGGAAGTGCATCCCGGCACACAGCAGGGTCTTGTAGGTGGAGGCCTCGCCGGCGCCCCGGCCCACGCCCTTGTCCACCAGGCCCTTCAGCGTCTGCATGAACTTCCCCACGTCCAGCCCCGGCGGGGCGGCGTCGCCGCGGAAGCTCCGCCGGAACATCCGCAGGATCTTCAGCCGGTCCCGCCACGACAGGCGCCCCTTGCCCGACAGCTCCGCCGCCAGGCGGTTCATGCCGCAGAACATCCCCTCCACGTCTACCACGGCCGGGAACGGGTACGCCTGCCCCTCGGGGCTGACCAGGAAGTACGTCCCGAACGCGCAGTCCGGGTGGCAGGACGGGCGGATCTTGGGCTGGCCGGTGATCGCCTCCAGGAACTGCGCCAGCGGCACCACGATCGACAGCGGGTACATGTCCCGCAGCGGAACCGCCCCGCTCGCCGCGGCCAGGTCGTGCGCCAGGTCGCCCAGCGTGTACCGGCGGGCCGCCAGCTCCTCCGGGTCGATCCGGCCCGAGAAGCTCACGGGCTGATAGCTGATCCCGCTGACCACGTCCACGTTGGCGACGGCGAAGCGGAAGATCTCCCCCACCTGCTCGTCGTTGACGCCCTTGATGATGGTCGGCACGACGCAGACCTTCAGGCCGAGCTTGCGGCAGTTCTCGATGGCGGCGAGCTTGGTCTGCCAGATGCCCGGGTACGCCCGCGTCTGCCGGTGCGCCTCCTCGCCCACGCCGTCGAACTGGAGGTAGAGCGTGTGGACCCCCGCCTCCATGGCCGAGCGGGCGAAGTCCTCCTCCGCCATCCGGATGCCGTTGGTGGCGATCTGGATGTGCGAAAAGCCCATGTCCCGGGCGGCGGCGACGATCTCGAGGAAGTCCGGGTGGATCGTCGGCTCCCCGCCGGTGAACTGGATGGCGGTGGCGGGGTACGGGTCCATCTCGCGCAGCGCCCGGAGCTGGTCGAGTATCTGCCGGCGCGAGGGCTCGAAGAGATACCCCGCCGCTCCGGCGTTGGCGAAACAGATCGGGCAGCGCATGTTGCAGCGGTTGGTCAGGTCGATCTGGGCCAGGCACGACGCCGACTGGTGCCGCCCGCACACCCCGCAGTTGCTCGGGCACCGCTGGTCGCCCTGGCGGGAGGGCCGCCGCTGCCCGGGGTGCTCCTCGAAGGTCCACCACGCGGCCTTGGCATGCAGCAGGGCGTCGGAGTTGATCCGGTCGCGGAAGTGCCCGTGGTCGGGGCAGGCCTTCTCGATGAACACCGTGCCGTCCTCGACGAAGTACCGCCCGACGATGACGGCGCAGCACGCGGGGCAGAGCGTCTCGACGGTGCGCGGCACGCGGCGGACGACGGGCTGGATGGGGGCGCCCGTGGCCGTCCGGACGGCGCTGCGGGGGTGCTCGGAGGTCCGGTCCGACCAGATCGTGTCGGCGTGGACCTCCCGCGCGGTTCCGCACGCCGGGCAGTCCCAGGTCAGCACTACCTGCTCGCCGATCCGGTCGAACACGGCCGGGACCACGTCGCGGCAGGTGGGGCAGGTCGCTTGCGTCTGGACGGGCAGGGCGGCCTGGGCGCCTCCGAAGCGGCGCATGGACTGCCGGAACGCCTCCAGATCCTCGGCGGGCGCGTCAACGACTTCCGGCCCGCCGCCGGAGGTGTGCGTGGCACCGGTCATCTCTGCCCTGACTCTCTCTGGTGGCACAGGTTTGTAACCTGTGTCCTATGTGTCCTGCACAGGTTATAAACCTGTACGTGGCACCGGTCATCTCTACCCTGACTCTCTCTGGTGGCACAGGTTTGTAACCGGTGTCCTATGTGTCCTGCACAGGTTATAAACCTGTGCCACCAACTACCCGAACTGCGGCGGATACCGCCGGGGTTTCTGCTTTCGTCGGCTGTAGGAAACCGCCAACTCCATGAAAATGTCCAAGTCCCGGTCCATGTTGGAGCTGGTCGCGTCGAAGTAGAAGTTCCGGATCGGGATGCCGTCGTGATCGCGCGAAATCGTGTGGTAGACGGCCTCGGAGACAATCCCGTTCATGCACGAGAACGGGCTGATGTCGATGATCCCGTCGGCGCCCTTGCGGTGCAGGTAGATGCTCTTGCCGACGGACAGGGCCATTTCGCCCAGCGCGCCCTCGGCGGGCAGGTACGGGCGGCCCGGCTCGAGGACCTGGGCGTCGAGGTCGTGGGGCTCCTCGTAGCCGATGAAGTCCTCGGCGAAGGGCGCCAGGAGCTTCTTCTCGTCATGGTGCTGGAAGGCGTCCTTGATGACGGCCCCGAGCATCGAGCGGCTGAACCGCTGCCCCGTCCGCGCCAGGTTCGACCGGAGCGACCAGTTGGTGTACCACACCCACTCGCACACGTCCGACAGCCACGCCTCCCCGCCGTGGGCCTCGATCCGCCGCACCGCCTGGCGGTTGGAGAAGGTGTTCAGCCGGCAGAAGATCTCCCCCACCACGCCGATCAGCGGGCGGTCCTTCGTGTACCGGGCGGGCACGTCCCGGAACAGGTCGCGGACTCGGACCAGAGCGTCGAGGTTGGCCTGGAACCGCCGCCGCCCCGTCAGCGACGGGTCGCCCACCACCTCCTCCAGCATCCGCAGCGACCGCTCGTAGACCTCGTCGGCGTCGCCGGCGCGGGTCTCGTACGGGCGGGTCTTCAGCGTCATCTTCCGGACAATGTCGGCCGAAACCAGCGCCCACCAACCCCGGCGCATCATGTCCGGGGCGTGCTCGGCGAAGCCGCCGTAGCTGTTGGAGGACGTCGGCGAGATGATCGGGATATCCTCGTAGCCCATCTCGTCCAGCACCTGCCGGAGGTACGGCCCGTACTGGCCGAACCGGCACGGCCCCTCGGCGGTGGGCATGAAGAAGGCGGTCTTGTGCGGGGCGAACCCCTCCGAACGGATCACCCGCAGAAAGTCGCCCATGGTGACCTTCTCGGGGTAGCACTCCTCGCCGGAGGTGTACAGCCCGCCCAGCTCGAGCGTCTCCTCGTTGGCCTCGGGCACGACGGCGGCGTCGAAGCCGATCGAGCGGAACACCGCCGCCATCATCCGCGCGCCCGAGACCGTCATCCGCGGAATCCACATCGTCCGCCCGGCCAACTGCTCGGTCACGGGCCTGTCGGTTGTCGTCTGCGTGGTCATGTCAACGTCCCGGGGGCACTAGGTGGTGAACACGGCGGCGTCCTCGGCCGAGGAGGCGCACCTCCAGGGGCGGAGGATGCCCTTGGAGTCGAGGTAGGCCTCGCATCGCGTCATCACGCCCGCGTCGTTGCTGTGCCCGTCGAACTGGAGCGTCAGGTACGGCTTGCCGCTGGCGGGCCGGATGAAGTGCTTGATGAACGAGTCCGGCCCGCACTTGAAGTTGGTCACGTGGAGGATGTGAAGGTTACGATGCTTCCCCACGATCATCGCCGCCGCCAGGATCCGCGTGCCGTACGCCCAGTACATGTTCCCGTTCATCCCGCTTACGTCCACGCCGTCGGTGTCGAGGCAATCGATGGGGATGCAGTTGACGCCGTAGTAGTCGCGGAGCTTGCGGGCGACGTTGAGGCTGACGCCGGGATCGTGGAGGTTGTACGGCCTGCCGGTCAGGACGATGCCGGGCCGGCCGGTCCGCTCCAGCACGGCCACCGCCTCGCGGCCGGCGGCCTGGAGCTTGACGCGGAATCGGTCCTGCACCTCGTAGGCGTGCGCCAGGGCGGTCCGAACGGTCGAGGCGGGCACGCCCAGGGGCTTGCAGAAGTTGCTCATCACTTTGCCGACCCCCTTGCGCCCCGCGTGGAAGCGGATGCACGGCGTGAGGAACCGGCTGATGTGCGGCTCGAAGGCCGGCGCGCGCCGCAGGACGAACGGCAGCGTCTGTCCCCAGGGGCACAGGTGCGGCGTGCCCTCACAGCCGGGCAGTTCGGCCGAGACGGTGTTGGGCACGAACAGGTAATCCACGCCGGTCTCCAGCAGCTCGGCGAGATGCCCGTGCGCGACGATGACGGGGAAGCACGGCTCGGCCACGGTGCAGGCGATGCCGGCGGCGACGGTCTTGCGGTTGGTCGGGTCGCTGACGCGGACGTGGAAGCCGCAGTGCCGCCAGAAGGTCCGCCAGAAGGGAAGGCGGTCCATGGCGAACATCGCGCGGGGGATGCCAACGGTCGGCGCGTCGGCGGGCGGGGCGGGCAAGCCCGTCTCGTCCTCGAACAGCTCCTGCCGGTA
>DASRZG010000498.1:0-9343 GCA_035686585.1 Phycisphaerae bacterium | reverse complement strand
AGCTCGGCCGGGAGACGCCGGTCCGGTGCCACATACCCCAGTTGGTTCTGCCACCCGCGGCTCATCACCCGCTCTGTGATCGGCTCGTCCCACCTGGGGGTGCACAGCAGGTACACACGCCCGTCGGCAACGACCACGCTGCCGTAGCCGCTGGCGCCGCCGCTGGGGATCCGCTCGCTGGTCCAGACCAGCGGCGGGCCCTTCTGTGGCCAGGTCTCGGCCAGGGCGGCCGCGTCGGACGCGACGCCGTCGCGGTTGGGGCCGCGCCACTGCGGCCAGTCGGCCAGGGCCGGCGAGGCAGGCACGAACATCAGGGCCGACAGAATCCATCGCTTCATCATGATCTTTCCTTAACCACACTGCCCCCGGCGCCGCCGTGGCCACCGCACAGTGACCCTCCGCCTGGCTCGCCGCGGGCGTGATTGGGTATCCTACCATCCCTTCGCGGCAGGGCAAGCCCGGAATGAGCCTTGTGCCGGTCGCACCTTCCACTTCCGTGCGAATCCCATCGATCTGAAACGGGTTTAGGTGATGGCCACGAACTGATTGCGGCCGTTCCCTTGGAAGGAGAGGAGCAGGATGCACAGGTGCGTAACGAATGCGGGCGTGGCGTTGGGTTGTCTGCTCGGAGCGACCGTTGTCTGGGCGGCGGCTGCCGCTGGTTCCCCGGCGGCGCCCGCCGAGGGCCAGCCGGTCCTGACCAACGCCAGCAACTGGCGCTGGTACGCCGTCAACCGCGCCCCGGTCGCCCGGGGCGGCGGCAGGATCCAGACTCTCGGGCTGCAAGCCTACGGGGGTGTCTGGAAGCCGGTCGAGGGCGCCAAGAACCTCTCGCCGACGATTGAATCGCCCCCCCCGCCGGCGGACTGGGCGGCCGCCGACTTCGACGACATCGCCTGGACGCGGACGCCCGGGCCCTTCTTCCCCTCCCACCACGGGCACGCCTACTGCAAGGAGGTGGAGGACGCCGGCTACACGTATTTCGAGAGCACCTATCCCACCATGGCCGTCCTCTGCCTGCGGGGCAAGTTCCGGGTGACCGACCGCGCCAAGGCCGGCGACCTGAAACTGTCCCTGGCGTATCGCGGCGGCGTGGTGGTCTACCTCAACGGCCGGGAAATCGCCCGCGCGAACATCCCCGAGGCGGAGAAGGCCCGGGGCATCGAGGCCCTGGCCGAGGACTACCCGCGGGACGTGTTCGTCAAGTCCGACGGCAAGGTCATCAGTTGGGGCTTCGGCGATCCCGCCAACTGCCACGCCCAGCTCCAGCAGCGAATCCGCCGGCTCGACGGCGTGGTCGTGCCGGGCCGCCTTCTCCGCGACGGCGTGAACGTCCTGGCCGTCGAGGCCCATCGCGCCCCCTACGACGAGGCGATCCAGGGCACCAGCGAGAGCGGGCGGGGCAAGGGCTACCTCATCAACTGGTGCATGGTGGGCGTCACGAAGGTGGAGCTGACGGGGGCCGGAGGGGCAGTGACGCCCAACGTCGCCCGACCGGAGGGCCTGCAGGTCTGGAACCAGGACCCCCAGCAGCGCGTGGCGGCCTCCGATTACGGCGACCCCTGTGAGCCGCTTGGGCCCATCCGGCTGGCGGGGGCGCGGAACGGCGCCTTCTCCGGGCAGGTCGTCGTCGGCTCCACGGCCGCGCTGCGGGGCCTGAAGGCCATGGCGAGTGAGCTGACCGGGCCCGGCACGATCCCGGCCGAGAACGTCCTGGTCCGCTATGCCCTGCCGGACAAGGACACGAACCTGCCGTTCGAGGTGCTGTCCCCGTCCGCCCCGGCAACGGATGCGCTCGGCAAGGGCGGCGCCGTGATGCCCGTGTGGGTCACCGTCAAGGTGCCCGCAGACGCCAGGCCGGGCGAGTACAAGGGCGCCCTGGCCCTCTCCGTCGAGGGAGCGGCGCCCGTCCGCGTCCCCATCGAGCTGAGCGTCGCTTCCTGGACGATGCCGGACTCGAAGGAGTTCATCAGCCACGTCGGGCTGACCCAGTCGCCGGAATCGGTGGCGATGCGGTACAAGGTGCCGCTGTGGTCGGATGAGCACTGGAAGCTCCTGGACAAGTCGTTCGAGCTGCTGGGTGAGGCCGGCGCGGACGACGTCTTCATCACCGCCCTCCGCCGGACGCACTTCGGGAACGAGCAAGGCATGGTCCGATGGGTCCGCGGGCCCGACGGCTCGTTGACGCCCGATCTGAGCATCGCCGAGAGGTACCTGGACCTGGCCATTCGGCGCCTGGGCACCCCGCCCGTTGTCTGCCTGTACTGCTGGGAGCCTTTCACGGGGAGCAACTATGGCAACAAGGTCTCCAAGGGCAACCGTGGCATGCCCTACACGATCGTGGACGCCGCCACGGGCAAGCTGGAGGAGGCGGAGGGGCCCAAGTGGGGCACGCCGGAGATCCGCCCGTTCTGGAAGCCGGTCTTCGAGGAGCTGCGAGGCATCCTGAGGAAGCGCGGCCTGGAAGGCTCGTTGATGGTGGGCGTGGCCGGGGATTCCCGCCCCAACAAGGACGCCGTCGAGGACCTCCAGGCGGTGGCGCCCGAGGCCAAGTGGGTCGTGCAGTCGCACATGCTGGCGACGGCCCTGTCCGGCCAGCCGGTGGGCTACCTGGCCGACGTCTGGAATTCCCCGGTGCCGCCGGACCCGGCCGAGAAGCGGCTTTACGGGTGGAGAAGCCCGGTCCTGCGGACGACCTTCCCCCGCGCCGGCAGCAGCACGGTCAATCCGCTGCGGGACTACTCCCCGCCGGTGCAGTACCGCGTGGCCCTGGAGGGCATGAGCGCCGCCGGCCTGCGGGGATTCGGGCGCGTCGGCGCCGACTTCTGGGAGGTGCTCGACGCGAAGGCGATGTCCCGCAACGGCTACAGCGGCCGGCTCAACATCCTCGGCCGGTTCCTCGAAAGCAACTGGTCCCAGCTCTACCTGGGCAACTCGACGGCGTACGTGCTGGCCCCCGGGCCCGACGGGGCCCTGCCCACCGTCCGCTTCGAGATGATCCGGGAGGGCGCGCAGGACATGGAAGCCCGTGTCTTCCTGGAAAAGGCCCTGCTGGACGACGCCCGGCGCGCCAGGCTGGGCGAGGACCTTGCCCGGCGCTGCCAGCAACTGCTGGACGACCGCGTCCACGCGATCCTGATCGGCCGGACGAGCTGGCTGCTGTTCTCCGGCGGCCAACGGCGCCTGGAGCAGCTCTACGCCTTGGCCGGCGAGGCGGCCGGGAAGCTCGAAAAGTAGCCGGCGGGGCCTCACCGGCTGGGATCACGATCACCCGCCATCCCTGCTCACAATCGAGCTGTGAAAACGCTCTGGCCCCGCCCGTCGGGCGAAGTCAGGATTCCATCCGGCGATACAAGACCAGCTCGCTGGTCAGGGCCGCGTCCAATCGGATCGTCAGGCCCTCTTCGGCCAGGGACTGGCCCTCGGCCGCGAAGGTCTGGCCGGAGTTGTCGAGCGTCACCTCGTAGCGGCCCCCCCGCTCTACGCCCCGAAGGCGGAGCCTGTATTCTCCTTCGCCGTCGGCCAGGCGGAAGACGCCGGCATAGCCGCGGGCGCGGTCGGGCCGCGCGTATTCCAGCACGCACCACTGGGCCGGGGCAAAGAGGCCGATGTCCGGCGTATGGTGGTAGACGATCGGGTGTTCGGCGAGCACCGGTCGGCAGAACCCCTTGTGCAGATCGATGTAGCGGCGGGTCTTGCGATAGAACTCGGTGGAGCGATCGGCGTTCTGGGCGCCGAAGCCCACATAGATGGGCACGGCGAACAGCGTCACGCGCAGGTGGGTGTCGGCGTCGGCGAGCTGGTGCGCCTGCAGCACGCCGATCCAGTTCACGTGATTGTGGTAGTAGGCGATGGCTTCGGGCGGGACGAACAGGCTCAGGGCGTTCAGGGCGCGAATGCTGTAAGGCATCACGCTCCAGTCCGACTCGCACAGGTAATGGAAGCGCGACAGCATGCCCAGGTCGTTCCGCCCGCCGCCGCCGGCGCAGTTCTCCAGGCACACGCGGGGGAACTCCCGGCGCACCCGGTCGTACGTCCGATACAGGACTTCGTGGTGGCGCCAGAACTCGCTCTCGGCGTAGCCGTCGCGCAGGGTCTGGCCACCCTCGCGGGGGCTGACGTTGTAGTCGAGCTTGTAGAAATCGAGCTCATGCTCGCCGATCAGCCGCAGGACCGTCTCCTCCAGGAACCGCCCCGCCTGCGGGTTGGCCAGGTCCAGCGCCTCGGCGCAAGGGCGCCGATCGTCGGTCGTCAGGACCCAGTCGGGATGATCCTGAGCAAGACGCGACTTGCTGGAAACGCACTCCGGCTCGTGCCACAGGCCGAACAGCAGGCCCTTCTCGTGCGCGTGGCGGCGGATGCCCGCCAGTCCGCCCGGCAGCCAGGGGCCTTCCCGCCAGTCCCCGCGCAGCTCCGGCCAGCCGCCGAACGTCGCGCCGTACCAGCCGGCATCGACCATGAACGCCTCGACGCCCATCTCGGCGGCGATGTCGATCTCCCTGAGGATCCAGTCGCCGGGCTCCTCCACCACCCGCCCGGCCACCGTGAACATCTCGCGCCCCTCGGGACGGGGCGGCACGACGCTGGCGCGGATGTGCCGATGCCACTGGCCGACGGCTTCGTCCATCGATCCGTGCAGCGGCCCGAGGTGGACTTCCGGGCTGGTGACGGTCTCGCCCGGCGCGACGATCCGCAGCGGGGCCGGCGCCAGCGGGCCCAACCGGAAGGACAGCAGCGCATCGGGGCGGTGCGTGAACTCGGCGAAGAAGTTGCCGCCCCAGCCCAGGCCCAGGAAGAACAGCTCGCCCGTCACCCGGTTCCTCACGATGCAATAGGGCCAGCCCCAGGACCTGCCCGATGCCTTGCGCTCGACGCGGAACCCCTCCGGCGGCAGCGGGCGCCAGACGAAGTCGCCCTCCATCAGCGGCTCCTCGTTGGCGAAATAGCCCAGCGCGAACTTCCCTTCCGCGCCGCCGTCGAAGGAAGGATTGGCATGGGTGTGATGGAATGGCCGTTCCGTATGGGTGTTCCACAGCACGCCCGAAGAAGGCGACACGGCCGCCAGCGCGGCGGGGGCCTGGCCCGTGTTGGTGATCTCCAGGTAGCGGGCCAGGATGGGCGAGCCGTCCAGCCGCGTCACGACCCGTACGCTCACCGGCCGGACCTGGTGACGCAGCTCGACCACGGCCTCCGCCGTCCCCGGCCGCGGCCCCGGGCGACGCGACCCGCCGACCCAGTCCCAGCGGTTGTGCAACGACTGGCCGTCCATCTCCAGCTCAAAGACGTGCAGCGGGTATCGCAGGGAGTCGAGGCCCGGCAGGCCGGTGGTGACGTTCTCTCGCTGCACCTGTCCCGCCGCCGACCAGTACAAACCGATCAGCCGGCCATGCTCGAGGGCCTCTTCCAGGACCGTCGTGTCGCTGACATACCGGACGCCGGGCCGTTGCCCGCTGGTCGGAAAGGAAATCTCGACGCCGGCCGGCGCGCTGCCAGGCTGCCGGGGGATGGGACTTGTGCTTTCGTCCATGTCGGAATCCCTTGCTGTCAGCCCCCCTCCCCGGGCCCCGCCGCCTTGACGCCCGAACGCACCTTGAACGAGGAGATCCTCGGGCCGACCGCGAAGAGGTTCCCGTTGTCGCCGTCGAAGGCAAAGCGGGCCGCACCCAGCGCCCTGGCGGAGACGTGGGCAGTAATGGTCAGAGCCCCACTGGCCGGGCTGCGGCGGAAGGTCCCCAGGACGGCCGGGCGATGGTAGTACCCTTGCAGTGTGAGGAAGCACCCGCTCTTGCCGTCGGCGGCGAAGGCGAACCGCCCTCCGCGACTCCACGGCGGCCCGCCGAGCCCGGTGAAGGCCGCCGCCGCCTTGCCGCCCGCAAGCATCGTCAGCGCGCCCTCCTCCGGGTCGCGTCCCAAGACACAGAACCTGTCCGGCGTCTGCTTTTCGGCCCAGCCGCCATTGAAGACGTACAGATGCCGGCCGTCGGGACTGAGGGGCAGGAGACCACTGTCCATCTGCAGGGTCGGCTGCAGGTCCAGGGTGGAGATGTAAGTGGGTTTGCCGGACTTGGGGTCGCAGGCATAGGCGTCGACGCGCCCGGCGCCGTCCATCATGTACAGGTTCCGGCCGTCAGGCGAGAGCACCATAGGCCCGTACCGATTCCTGGCATGGGCCGCCGTGCGTCCTTCCTCGACCGGCGTGCCATCCTCCTCGAAGCGGCACCAGACCAGCGTCGCGTCACCGGCCATCTGATAGCAGCGGCTCTGATCGGGCGTCAGGACCCCCAGGCCGAGTTTCACCGGCAACTGCTTGCCCTTCAAGGTCAGCTTCCCGGTCTGTTTGTCTATGGCGTACCACTGGAACAGCGGCGGGCCATGGCTGCCGGCCCGCAGGTACAACATCGCGCTGCCATCGGCCGGACGCCGGATGGAGAGGGTGACCCCCACGCCTTTCTCCGGGTCGTGATGGTTGAACGAGGTCGCGCCCTGGTACGTCAGGCCCGCGGTGGCCGGGTCTGTCTTGAACTGGAGCAGGTACTCGGCGTTGCTGGCCGCGTACACCCATTTGTCATAGATGGCGACGCCGTAACTCCATTGGTTGCCGGCCGCCCATGCGGGCTTCCCCGGCTCCGGCTCCGGCAGGTCCTTGTCCGTGAAGGCCTTGACCGGGACAAGGGCGGAGGCGGCCGCGGGCTCACTTGCTGCCGGCTCGGCGGCCAGGGAACCGCGCAGGTCCGTCGCAATGCCGGCCAGGAGGACAAGCACAACGGTTCGCATTCGCATGGCGGAGACTCCCTTCGTTTGAGCCGGGATTTCCCATCTGTAACGAAACAGAGCAGTAACACATTCTGCTCGATTCCACAACGGGTCGGATTTCCCCGGGCGCGCCCATCGAAAGGCTTGACCTGCTTTCGGCCCGGGCGGGACAATCGCCTGAGCACAGCACAAGGAGCCGACGATGGCCGACAAAGACGTTCGACCCAGCTATGCGGATGTCATGGAGCACCTGGAGGGGCTGTCGGCGAGGGCGGAGGTGACGGTGGAGGAGATCGGGCGCTCTGTGCAGGGACGGGGGATCGCCGCGGCGACGTTTACGGCCCCCGAGGTTCCCGACGACGACAAGCAGCGCGTGTTGATCGTCGCCAGCCAGCACGGGGCCGAGGAGAGCGGGCGGGCGATGGCGATGGCGGCGATGGACTTTCTGGCAGGCGGCGGCGAGGAGGCGGCGGAGGTCCTGCGGAGGCAGGCGGTGACGTTCGTGCCCTGCGGCAACCCCGACGGGGCCGTCGCCGACACCAACGCCAACGCCGAGGGCGCCGACATCGCCCATACGTACTCCTTCGACGCCCCCGCCGCCACGCCGGAGGGGCGGGCCCTGGAGGAGCTGGCCGGGCGGCTGGCGCCGGAGGTGTGCGTGGACATCCACGGCCGGGCGGGCGGGGGGATGAAGGAGCTGGCATGGCTCCAGCCGGGGTGGGGGTTCTCGTCGGACAGGTACTTCCTGACGGCGATGTCGCTGGCGATGGCGGAGGCGGGGGAGGCGGCGGGGTTCCCCCAGTGCGAGCTGACGCCGGCGGGGCTGCTGGTGCCGGCCCCGGGGCACCGCTCGCTGATCGGGGCCATGCTGGCCTACCGCTACAAGACGCTCGGGCTGGGGCTGGAGTCGATCGAGCACTACTACCGCCACGACGACTGGCGGGCGACGGGGCAGGTGAGGCTTCGCCGTCTGCTGGCGTTCGGCAACGCCGACGCCTTCGGCCTGGGCGCGGAGGGCTATCCGAACGCGCTGGTCTCGGGCAATCGCGTTTGCGCCCTGATGGCGCACGGGGCGACCGCGGCCGAGCGCCGCGCCAGCCGGGTGGAGCTGCTGACGTTCCTGAAGCACAACTTCGCCATCGTCGATCGCGGCCCGGACGGCGTCGAGCGCTGCTGCCGGGTCCGCGTGGCGTCGAACACATGCGAGGGGCCCAACCCGCCGCGGTTCGCGGTGCTGGTGCGGATCAAGGACCCGTGCACGATCCACGGCGTCAGTTGGCAGGGCCGGGAGCTGCCCCCCGGCGACGGCCCGCACGGCTGGCGGAGCTGGCAGGACCGTTGCTCGACGCTGGTGCTGGCGAGCATCGCCGCCCCCTTCGGCGGCCCGCAGCGGGATCTGGTGGTGGAGTACGATTGCCCGTATTGGCTTGGCCCCAAGACGTGTGGGGATGATACACCGCCTCGTTGACGGGCAACCGGGGCTCGTTTAGCCGCGACCCGGGGAGCGCGCCGGCTCACCAGACTGTGCCTTGGTGCGGGCCCGCAGTGTCCCTGCTGAACCTCCGGCCGCCACCTTGGTGGGTTTCCCAAGCGCATGCCAAGGCATTCTGTCCGGTCGCGAACTCGCTCCCCGCCCGGGCTTCCCGCGGGAGCGGGGCAGAAAGTTATAGTCTGATATAGTCTGACTCCGGCGGGACTTTTTGGAGACCGGGGCAGTCTTTTTACTCGGCATTAGGCTCTTTGCCGCAGAGGCTTACGTGAGGTTTCGCCGACGGAGTTGCTCCGGGCGGCATTTTCGTTTCCCCTGATCGGGCCAATGTGTCAGTACGTCTGTCTAAAGGGGGGCTTGTTGACTGCCGGTTCAAGCGGACATTCGTGTACCCACACCCCTGGAGGCCCCCTTAATTAGGGACAGTCACCTATTATGTGCTTGCACGCCGGCCGGGGAGCCGGTAGCATCGTGTCATGCCACGGGTCGCGCGGATCGTCATTCCGGGATGTCCGCACCACGTCACGCAGCGGGGCAACAACCGCCAGGATGTGTTCCTCGTCGACGACGACCGGCGGGCGTACCTGGAGATCCTCCGGGAGCAGTCCGAGCGGTTCGGCCTCTCGGTGAGCGGCTACTGCATGATGACCAACCACGTCCACCTGATCGCCACGCCGGCGGGGCCGGAGTCGCTGGCCAAGGCCGTCGGGCGGACGCACTGGCTGTACACGCAGTACGTCAACCGCCTCCACGGCCGCAGCGGTCACCTCTGGCAGAACCGGTTCTACTCCTGCGCCCTGGACGAGGACCACTTCTGGAAGGCGATGGCGTACGTCGAGCGCAACCCAGTCCGGGCCCGGCTGGTGCGTCGCCCGTGGCGCTGGCCGTGGTCCAGCGCCGCCGCCCATTGCGGCGAGGCCGAGAACACCGGCCTGCTGGACCTAAAGGTGTTGAAGGACCTGCTGGCCGGCGCCGACTGGCGCGAGGTGCTGGGCGAGCCGCTGGACGAAGCCGACGTCGCCCGCCTCCGCCACGCCACCAGCCGGGGCCGCCCCCTGGGCAGCGACCGCTTCATCGCCAAACTGGAACGCGCCCTCGGCC
>DASRZG010000497.1:0-4078 GCA_035686585.1 Phycisphaerae bacterium | reverse complement strand
AACGCCAGGGACGAGGCGGTGTCGTTGCGGGGCTCGAGGGCCTGGTCGCTGACGGGCATCAGGAAGTCGTTGACCGCCCCGAGCCGGTTGTCGGGGTGGATGCCCTTCCAGTAGCCGTTGAAGTTCAGCCACAGGCCCATCCAGCGTACCTTGGGCCCGGCCGCGTCGATCACCGGTCCCCAGCCCTGGGGGAACTTGGCCGGGTCGGGCACGAAGCTCATCAGCCGGCGGTCGTCGGGGGCGGCCTGGTCGAAGTGCCCGTCGTCGACCAGCACGTAGCGGACGGGGGCGTCTCCGGCCTCGATCCGCCCGATGCAGTCCGTCAGGACCTGTTCATTGATGTCCTTGCGGAACTGCTCCCAACTGCACCAGCCGAGGTAGCGGAAGGGCTCGGGGTAGGACTTCTCGCACCGCGGGCGGGTGGACCCGGCCACCAACGGGCTGTCCATCGCCGTCCGCCAGACCAGCCGGCAGGCCTCGTAGGCGTCGCGGGATCGTGCCCATGCCAGCAGGGGCAGGTCGCACTCGACCGGCTCCGTCCCGCCCGTGCCGGCGGTCAGCGTCAGCCGGCCGTCGTGGCCCTCGAACCACGCGGCCGTCGCCGGCCCGCAGACCGGCAGGACCGCCAGCACGTCGCCCCCGGTGAGCCTGGCCAGCAGGAACACGCCCCAGGGCTTGAGGTGGTTGAAGTGGTCGATCTTCAGCGGTTGGATGCGGTTGGCGCCGTTGTGCCCATGGCTGAGGTTGGGGTCGATGCAGTCGTACTTCTGGAAGGCGGCGTAGTAGGTGCAGCACTCGAATTCGGGCAGGGCGATGGCCCGGCGGAGCAGGACGCCCTGTGCGTCGGGGCTGCCCGCAAAGCCCGCGATGGACTCGACCCCGCCCTCGACGTCGGTCCGCGTCAGCGACAGTTCCATGGGGATCTCCATTTCGTGTCCCCGCAGGATAGCGACGCGGGTGATGGGGTCAAGGAAGTGGGCTGGGCGGATGGGACCTGGTTCCAGGGAGACTCACACCCCTGCCACGGGGTTGGGGGGCGTAGCCCCCGGCCACAAGGGCCGGGGGCGAAATAGAACGACCATACCCGTGGCACCCCGGGTGGGGCATTCCGAAACGCCGGGGGGGGTGCTATAATGAAGCAACTCATGGAGGGCGACCCTTTTGACATCCTGGGGGTTTCACCCGACGCGTCGCTTGAGCAGGTGCGAGCGGCCTATCGTAATCGTGTGCTCACCTGCCACCCGGACACCTGCCCGGACGAGGCGGCCGATGCCACCCGCCGGTTCACCGAGCTGACGGCCGCCTACAAGGCCGCCTGCCGCATCCTGCGGCGCGAGGACGAGGCCGAGCCTCAGGTCCGCGTCTACACCCCCGCCGACTTCAGCCGGCTGGGTCCCGGGTTGGCCGACCGCCTGTACGGACCGATGCAGTGGCAGTTCCAGCCGCCAGTCCAGAAGCGAGTACTGGCCACC
This sequence comes from Phycisphaerae bacterium, assembly GCA_035686585.1. Lineage (GTDB taxonomy): Bacteria > Planctomycetota > Phycisphaerae > SM23-33 > SM23-33 > DASRZG01. The sequence goes on along the minus strand of DASRZG010000497.1, from coordinate 2,606 downwards.
CGCGACGAGAACGCCGTGTTCGTGTGCTTCTGGCTGCTGGCGGTCGTGCTGGCGCTGGGGGTGGTCCTGGCGTGGTCGCCCGTCCGCACCGGGCTGTTCGGGGCCGGGAGGTGGGGAACGGGCGACGTCGTCGGCGTGATCATGACCTCGGCTGGGGTCTACGTGGGCGTGCTGATCGTCACCGTCTCCCTCCTGGTCGCCAGCCGGAAGGTCGTCTGGCTGATCGTCCAGTTCGGCGTCCGCCTCCGCCGCCTCCTGCCCGCCCCCGCCCGCAAGCTGCCGAACGACCAATCCCGACTGTGATGGCGGGTCGCGGACCGGAGCGGCGGAAGCAGACTGCGAAGCCGCAAGCGTTGCCGGCCCATCCCGCCAGGCACCCTTGAACGCGTGACGCGCCCGATCCGTTCGCTTCTCAAATCCGCAATCCGCAATCTGAAATCCGCAATTGGATAATCCGCAATAGAACGGCGGCGCCTCGCCGCCTTGGGCGAGACGCCGCCATAGCCTGCTGCGGGCGTTTGGCGCCCGGACCTGTCAGAACCGGAAGATCGCCCGCAGGTTCAGCCCGCCACCGTGGGCGGAGTGGCCGCCGGGCGGGCAGATCCAGTGCCCCGCCTCCCAGACGCGGACTCCCCGCGACTCGTAGCGGTCCGGCACCCAGACCTGCGTCCGGCGGACTTCGTACCGATCCGGCACCCACACCTTCTCTTGCCGCCCGGGCGTGACGATGACCTTGTGCGCGTTGCCTTGGGAATCGTAGACGATCTCCTCGACCTGCTCGGACAGGCGGAACTCGAAGTGCCCCGATTCGACCAGGATGCTCTCCGTCCGCACCTCGTAGTGCCCGGCCTCGACCAGGACGCTCTCGATTCGGGTGATGTACCGGCCTGCCACCCAGTGGCAATCCCGGCCGTGGCCCAGGCCGAACTCGATCCGGCTTCCGAAGTCATGCCCGCCGATCACGACGTTGGCGCCGATCCGCGGAAGCGGGCTGTGCGGGGGATTGACCACCACCACCGGCCTGGGAGGGATGGGCCTGACGACCACCACCGGCCTGGGAGGGGTGGGCCTGACGACCACCACCGGCCTGCGGGCGGCGGCGTGGGCCAGCGTGGCCTTGGCATCGGCCGCCTTCTGCTGCGCCTTGGCGACGGCGACGGCGGCGTCCTCACGCGCCTCGATGGTCTTGCGATCCTGCCGGCCCTCCACCCGCATCGTCTGCCGCTCCTGCTTCGCGGCCGCCTCCATCGTCTTTCGCTGCTGACGGGCGGCTTCCTCCGCCGCCTTCTGGCGGGCCTCGGCGAGCTTGCGGAGCTCCTTGGCCGTCTCGTCCTTCCGATCCGCCGCCCCCGCCGGCGACCAGGCCAGCATCAATGCCGAGAGAATGGCCGCCCCCATCGTCCATGTCGTTCGCTTGGGTGTCATGACTCGGTTCCTTTCCTGGCCGCCAGGGCGGTCGGGGCGGCTCGCCAGCCTCTCACGAGGCGGGCGAGCACCGATCTCCAGCCGGCGGGCCTGTTTCGGCCTCGGACCGCCACCCGGACCGGCCGATCCTCTTCGGCCTCAATCGCTATCCGGAATGTCCTCTCTGGCCGTCTCATCGTTCCTTGCCCTTTCACCGTGTTGTACGGACCCCCCCGCGAGCGCATCCCCGCCAACGGCGGGATTCAGGAAAAAGTACCGAAACAGCGCCACGTGGGCGGGTTGCGCCGAGTTTAGCGGCGGTCGGCACGACCGCATTGAGGGTCGCCGTACCTGGGGTGCCACAGGCTGCTTGCAGCCTGTGTGAGAGGGGGGCGGGTGCTTGCCCGACGTCACCCCCCTGCCCGCACGGGCTGCGAGCAGCCCGTGGCACCCGCTCAGAAGTCAAACGACAGGTTCACGCCCAGGTTGAAGTCCCAGGGGGTGTAGTGGCGCTGCCACTGCCAGTGGCCGGGGAGCCAGGTCCGCTCGTGGCGGCTTTCGTAGAGCGGCTCGACCCAGTGCAGAACCTCCCGGCTCTCGTAGCGGGCGGGCAGCCAGGTGCGCTCGATGCGGACGGGGACGACGACCATCCGCCAGCCGTTGCCGTCGGCGTCGCGGAGGATCGGGCCCATTGGCGGCAGGGGGATCTCGTTGCCGTCGGCGTCGAACAGCAGCCCGCGTAGGTCCGCGGCCGCGGGGATCACCAGCACCCGATACGCGTTGCCGTCGGCGTCGTAGACGATCCCGTCGTCGGGCGGCAGGGGATAGGCGTTTCCGCCGGCGTCGTACAGCGTTCCGCCGGCGGGCAGGGGTCGGTCAGGGCCGAGGCGCTCGGTGAGCTTCTCGGCCAGCGGGCAGACGTACAGGTCCTCGTACCCGGCCGGTTCGACCAAGACGGTCTCGGTCTGCCACTCGTAGTGGCCCGGGTCGACGCAGACCTCCCAGGTGTCCTCCCACACGTAGCCGCCGACCCATTGCCAGGACCAGGCGGGCAGCGGCGCGGCGGGCACGTCGGCGCGGTACGGCCAGAATGCCTGCCGGGCCGCATGAGGGATTGGAGCCGGCGGAGCGGGGTGACGAGCCCGGTCGGCGCGCTGGCCGTTGAGTTCCCGCATCCGCCGCTGGTGGGCCTCGGCGGAGGC
>DASRZG010000496.1:0-12539 GCA_035686585.1 Phycisphaerae bacterium | reverse complement strand
ATGCTTGTCCTCCCCTTGGTCAAGGGGCTTGTCGAGTGTGGGGATACGGCGTAGCATCAGACGGCGACAGCCCGCGGTGCCCGTGGAAGGACGTCCGTAAGGGGCGTTCCGGGCCAGAACAGACTGCCGGGGCGCATGGACATGACTCGTCCTCGCCACAGATCGAATCCAAGCCGCTTTGTGCCCGCACGGAGGCTGGGCTGCGCTGCCTTGCTGCTGGCCGCGTTGCTTCCGGCCTCGCTGGCCGGGACGGCGGATGCGCAGGTGACGCTCGTCCACGCCGCCGGCTACCACGCGGGGGGCAATCCCCTGGGGGGAGGGCACCCGACCGCCTGCGCCTACTCCTTCACCGTGCCCGAAGGCCCCGACAGGCTGCTGCTGGTGCTGGGGCCGACGAAGTACGACCCGGCCATCCCGAAGGAAGTCTCCACCCAGCGGGCCAGCCTGACCTCGCTCACCTATGCCGGCAGGCCGCTCACATACCTGCCCGACGAGAAGAACAGCCCGCCCGGCTCCGCCGCCGGGTCCGTGTGGTACCTCCTCGATCCGCCCGCCGGCACGCACGACCTGGACATGAGGCAGTTCCGCTACGACAACGGCGGGGAGAACATGATGGCCGCCCTGGCCTTTACGGGCGTGGACCCGAAGGACCCGTTCGGCGAACGCCTCCTGGCCGTCGTTGACAGCAAGAACAAGGCGATCAGCTACCGGATCGCCAGCCGCAAGGGCGGCATGGTCGTCGACTCCGTTAACCTGGGCTTGCGATCGCTCAAGTACTTCCGGATCACGCCCGCCGCGGGGCAGACCGCCATGTGGGAGGACTGCCACGATTACCGCTACGAATGGATGGGATCGGTGGCGCCCGGCGCCGAGGTCGTGGAGATGGGCTGGGAGCTGGGGGGAAACGGGCGGCTGTCCGTCCGGGCCCTGTCGCTGAACCCGTCCCAGCCGGCTCGGGCCGCCAAGCCCGTCGAGCCGCTGAAGGCCCTGCCCGCCGACGCCACTGGCGCCGACAAGCCCGGCCTGGTCGGGCGGGTGTACGATCTGTCCGCCCATCCGCCCGCCCCCGCCACGGCACGCCTGAACTGGCAGAGACCCGCACTGGGCGCGAAGATCCCGCCGTTCGACGGGAAGACCCTCCACACGACCAAGGTGGTCGAGGCGATCGACTTTCATCCCAACGACTACGCGGCCAACCCGGACCGGCTCCCCGACGCCAAGGGCGTGTTGGGCAGCGGCATCCGGAAGAACTTCGTCCTGGAGCTGACAGGCAGGATTCACGTGCCGCAGTCCGGCCCCGTCATGTTCAAGCTGCTGTCGGTGGACCAGACGAAGCTGCTGATCGACGGCCGGCTGGTCATCGACAACCACGGCAACAACTACAACACGCTGAAGAGCGGCGTGGTCCCCCTGGAAGCGGGCGCCCACGAGCTCCGGCTGATCCACGTGGAGGACGCCGGCAGGTTCGGCGTCAGCCTCGGCTGGCGCCTGCCCGGCGGCTACCCGCACGGAATCCCCCGGGGCCGCAAGGGCCCCATCAACCTCATTCCCGCCTCCGCCTTCACCCACGCCCCGGAGCACTTGAAGCAGGCCGAGCCCGCCGGCAACCACTGACCCCTGCGCCCGCGACGCACTTGCGACCCCCGGCCGGGTCACTCCCCGAGGGGGCAAGTCAGTGAACCCGGATCTGTTGTCCCCTTCCGCCCATCGCATCCGTCTGCCGGACCCACGTCCGCAGGGGGGTGTTTACAAAACCGCCAAATGTAAACACACTCGGAAACGACGCAAGGCACGCCTAGGTAATATGTTAACGTCTTATGCCCCCTGTTTACGTCGCGACTGTGTAAACACCCCTCGGACTCAGAGTATTCACGTATATTGGATTATTACGATTGCGCAGAACCGGCCCTCGTGGTCGTGTTTGTCTGCGCGCGATGCGGGGCGTCGGCTCGACCCATGGTCTCGCCCTCCCACCGCCGCCCCCGAGCCTCCACCCTCGTGCAAGTGACGGGCGGCTGGATCGAATGATGGCAACCGTCCCGATTGGATCATGGCAGCGACCTTCGCAGATGGCTGGACTGTCCAGACCATGTGGGAGGCCCGAATGGGCCGGAGGCGTTTGGCCGGGGGTGGCAACCCCCGGGAACCTGTGCCCCTCAGCGTGCAGAGCCCCAGCGGGGCGGTAGAGGGAACGCCCAGATCCCCTTGCAGGCGATGAAGGGCCGCTCGCCCGGTTCTCTCGCGATCGTTCCGCGTTCTCAACGGCAAGGTGCGCAGATTGAGCCTTGTCACTTGGGAACGGAAGGCGGCGGCGCGTGTCCAATGCCATAGGAACGGTACGGACACAGAGACTGACAGCGCGAGCATGGGCAATGGTGACGCTGGCCGCATCCGCGGCTTGGCTTCCGCTGCCGGCATGTACCGGGCCAGCCCTGCTATGTCCGGGACCCGACCCGTTGCCCGCGCCGCGTCAACTGAAAACTGCTCCGTCCCCTTTTTATGGGGCCGGGCCAGCGACGTGGACCGCGACAATCTGACCTGCGAGTGGAGCGTCCTCCGCAGCCCCGCGGGAACATCGCCGGAAATCGTCATGCCCACCGGCCCGGGAAGAGGGCCCGCCCGCAGAAAGCTGACCGCCCTGACCGCGCCAGGCGATTACCTGCTTCAGCTTCGCGTCCAGGACGGGCACAACACCATCGACAAGAGGCTCAAGGTCACCGTCTTCGATCCCAAAGGGCGAAGGTGACGGTTTCAGCATCCTCGCCCCCGTCACACGGGCCGTGGCCGACCAGATCCTGCAGGACGACGGGGAGCAGGTGAACATCCGGTTCACCGATCAGTCCCCTGCCCGGCCGGTCGGGAGATAGGTCGGGCGCGACGGCGTTGTCCTATTTCGCCCCCGGCCCTTGTGGCCGGGGGTTGACGTTGACGTGCACTGTGGCTTCGGCGTGGCGTGGGGAGTCGTGCTTTCCCGGGCACGGGGTGCGGGGAGGATGACCCCCGGCCACGAGGGCCGGGGGCGAAATAGGGGGGCGACGGGGGGCGACCCGGGGGTATCCGGCCCGCGTCAATGAAACAGCGCTCCGTCCTTTGGGGACCTGGTCCCGGGGTGCTTCCATCGTTGCCTTGTGGTACCATCTCGGCCGGGCCGAGGGTGCCCGAGCCGGCGGCGGCGGCCGGCGGTACGAGCCCCGGCGTGCCCGCCGTGCGGGCGAACAGAGCATCGGCAAAGGACACGAGACCATGGGCCCAGCCCGATTCCTCGCGGTCGCCACGATCCTGTCGGCGACGGTTTCGCTGGGCTTCTGTCAGGGAGGAGCCATGCCAGCGTTCACGATCTCCAAGGTCGCCACGTCGCGCGGCGGCGTTCACACGACGACCCGCGCCACGATCCGGCTTGTCGTTGCCCACGAGGGCAGGTGGCTCGTCTTCCACGGCGGGCCGAACACGTATCATTTCTCCCCGGACGGGATCCAATGGACGGGACGGGAAATCACGCCGTTCGGCGAGCGCAACCATCTCCTCCGCGGCGACACGATCTACAGCTACTCCGCCATCGACGTCGATCCTGACCCGGCAAAACGCGCGATGGGCAGGGCCGCCTTCCAGGGGACGATCCGCGGCACGACGATCGAATGGGGCCCGCCGCACCCCTTGCCCCATCTCACCCTGGGCTACTACGCGGACCTCCAGCAGGACAGCACGGGGCGGTTCACGGTGACCGGCCGAACGGCGCATTCCGACGAGGCGGGCAAGGTGACGGGCATCAGCATCCGATGGGCCCGGAGCCTCCGCCCCAACGACATCACCGCCTGGGGCCCCGAGCAGCAGGTCATCGACCATCTCAGCGACATGACCAGCAGCGAGGCCCACGAGAACATCCCGCTGGAGGACGGGAAAAGCTGCGTGATCGGGATGCTCAGCGTCGCCGGCCGGGGCCGGCTCTACGCCAACCTGTTCGACGGCGAGAAGTGGGGGGAGAAGGCGACGCTGCTGGCGGAGAACATGTCCACCGTCAGGGGCTCGGACAAGCGGATGAGCGCCGTGTGGGATGCAAAGGCCAAGGTCATCCACCTGGGGTGGGTCGATCACGACAGCCAGCTCTGGTATCGCACGTGCAAGAGCCCGTACCGCCCCGGGGACTGGTCCACGCCGGCGAAGCTACAGGACTTCAAGGTGTTCACCTGCGCCATGAGCCTGGACGCGTCGAAGAGGCCGGCCGAGGTCTGGATGCTGTACGGCAAGACGCTCTTCGAGCATCGCGACCGGCGCTGGCAGAGCGGCGAGCTGTGCGTGATGAAGTCCGACGGCGCGGGGTGGGGCGAGCCCGCCCTCGTAAGCGAGCCGGGGACCAAGCACAACTGGTATCCGAACATCAACGAGGACGCCGGCAAGGGGATCGGGGTCCTGTATCTGAAGGGCGTCCCCGCCAGCCAGGCCGCCATCGAGCAAACGGACTTCGACATCATGTTCTCCTCCACCGGCCGCCCCCGCAAATGATCCGGGGGATTCATTCAATAAAACAGTAACCGTCCCGGTTTTCCCGCGTTGCCGGGCGGGGCATGCCCAGCTACAATCCGCGTCATGGACAGGGGACGGCAACCTCCCGACGAGCCGAGGCCCGATGACAGGGCGGAATGCACGACCGGGCCGGTCCAGCCCTTCATTCCCGCCAAGCACCGGTTCATCGACGACGACATCTGTCAGAAGCGCCGCGTCGGAACCGTGGCGGGGCTGGATTCGCACGAGGTGGCGATCGTACGGCGGGAGCAGGGCAAGGGCCATCCGAAGTACTGGCTGGAGAGGGTCCCGGCAAGCGAGGTCCGACGCGTGGCGGTCAAGACGCACATCTCGGTGAGCGGAGTTCTGGTGGGCCTCGTGGCGGGGTACTGCGGCGTCTTCATGGGTATGGCCACGATCAAGGGAACGATCACCGGGCTGGGCGCTTACACGGTTCCGCTGGCCCTGTTGGCGATCTGCGCCGGGCTCTTGCTCGGGTGCCGCCGCAAGAAGGCGGTCTTTCACACAGACCGAGGCTCCTTCCGGTGGGTGTCGGCGCCCCTGGAATTCCAGCGCGCTTCCGAGCACGTTCGGACCATTGAGGCGTGGTGCGATGAGAACGATGTCCTGATGGAAAGACGAAGGCGCTAGCCGTCCACCTTGAGCTGTGCGCATCCCGGAATAGGAACAGAATGATGAACGGGCACGTTGCGAAGGTCTCGGCTGCCAATGGCGGGTTCTCTGCCGCCCCTGCCGGGGCTTCCACCCGGTATTCCGCCTCCTCCCACGGGCTGGCGCCCGTGGCTACTTCCAAGCGCCGTTGCGCGGCTGGACAGCCAAGAGCTGCCCGGACGGCCGGCAGATCGCGATGCGTGAGTGTGCCACCCGGCTCGGTCCGCAGGTCGGGTCCGAATTCGCACGCCGTCGCGCAAAAAGGGGACGGAGCACTCAAGTCTAAAAAAGTGCTCCGTCCCCTTTTTGTCCCCGGCTACCATCAACATGAAGGGCGCGGACCGTGGGCTCCGTAGCTCGCCCGGAAGGGACGCCCGTGAGCAGTGTGGACCAAACCTTGCGGATCGTGTTTTCTGGTGCAGCCTCGCTCATCTCAGCGGCTATCGGGTACGGCTACCATTGGGTCCACTACCATAACAACGTCGAACACATGCACATGGCGCTTCCGCAGATCACGGTCTGGGTGACAACAGTCGCGCCCTGGGTGTTCCTGATACCACCGGCGGTTCTCATTGCCGGGTTGATCTGGCGCCGGCATTCACTCGTCGTCCTGTTGGCTGTCCACATTGGTTGGCTGTTTGCTGTCACGTGGGTCCCCCTGTGCCTTTGGGCATGGGCCGTACCTGAGACGCTTCTCCTGATGCCGATTCGGTGACCTAAAGTAAGATAGGGAACGGAGCACCTGATTCTACAAAGGGCTCCGTCCCCTTCTTTGTTTTTGCGGGGAAAGAGGGTCTGCCTCGAAAATGGGGGTGCCACGGGCTGCTTGCAGCCCGTGCTCGACTGACGGACACAGGCTGCAAGCAGCCTGTGGCACCCTGGAGAACACGCCCCCGTTTTCGTCCTCTGTGGGTGAGCCGAAGGCTCATGAAGGACTGTCCCTATCTGTCCTCGGGGCTCCTGGCACGTAATCTGAAGTCCCTGAAGTGCGGGAATAGTTAGACAGGGTCAGATCCATGAGCGTGGCCCCCGACCTGTTTACAGGCCTGCGCAGCGAAGAGGGCGGGAATTATCCTATAGGCTTATTCCAGAAAGAGTTGTGTGGATATACAGGGTGTTTACATTTCGGCGTTTTGTAAACACCCTGGGCGACGGACGGGGGTGGGGCAGCTTGAGCGTGCGCCTTCGGGGTCGCCTGTGATCCGGGTTCACTGAAGTGACCCGGCCTCGGGAGGATGTCCCAAGTGAGCCGTGACGGATGACTATCGCAGAACGCGGATACCCGGGTCGGGGCGCTATGCGTTTCCTCCGGCGCGGTATTCCCTCAGGGCGTCCGCGGGGTCTTCGGGGAAGCCTCGGACGTGGCGGGAGATGTCCATCTGGTAGATGCGGCTCGGGGTGATGCGGGGGGTGAAGGGGAAGGACTTCAGGCCGGCACCGTCCAGCCCGTCGCGGGCGCCGGGGACGTCGCAGGCGGCGGCGGCGACCGTTCGCAGGCGGGAGGCGACTTCGGGGCGCTGGCCGGTCAGCTCGCGGAGCTCGTTCGGGTCGTCGGTCAGGTTGAACAATTGCTCCCTCCCGCCGTTGGCGATGTAGACGTACTTCCAGTCGCCCGTCCGGACCATGACCTTGAACTGGGGCGTGCCCGGCTGGCCGTACATGCCGATCACGTGCTCGCGGGCGGGGGCGTGGCCGGCGAGCATCCCCAGCACGTCGGCCCCTTCGCGGAGGTCCGGCTGGCCGGCGGCGGAGGTGGCGATTCCGAACAGGTCGGTCAGGCAGACCAGTTCGTCGCGGCGGGTGTCGGCGGGCAGCCGGGCGGGCCAGCTCAGCAGGACCGGCACGTGGCAGGAGGCCTCGAAGAAGCTTTCCTTCTGCCAGGCGTGGTGGTCGCCGAGGTGGTCGCCGTGGTCGGAGAAGAAGGCGATCAGCGTGTTGTCGGCGTCGGGCAGGGCGTCGACGGCGTCGAGGATCCGGCCCAGGCAGTCGTCGATGTAGGAGATCTCGCCGTAGTAGCGCGCCTTCAGGACGCGGGCGTGGGGGTCGTGGATGTCCTCGGCCCAGATGATCCGGTTCATCCAGGGGATCTGCTCGTCCATGTGGTCGACCTCGATCGATCCGCGGACGGGAGCGCTCATGCGGTCGGGATCGTACATGCGGTTGAACGGGATCGGCGGGGCGAACGGCGGATGCGGGCCGATGAACGAGACCATGCCGAAGAACGGTTTTTGGCGGGACTCGCCGGCGCCGTGCCCGCCGGCGTTGATCAGCTCGACAGCGCGGTCGGCCGCCCACGCCTCGACTCCCGCGTGGGCGGGCAGGGGGCTCATCTGCGGCATGTAGTACATCTCCGTCCGCTCGCCCATGAGGTTCTCGACGAAGTCGTACTCGGGATATTCGCGGGCGACGAAGGCGGCGTAGTCGTCCTTGCGGCGGTCCTCCCACGAGCCGTAGAGCTCCTCGCCGTGCAGGTGGACGTCGTAGCCCAGCTCCTCGTGCACCGGGCGGGAGTGGAACTTGCCGATCCCGAACGTGCGGTAGCCCAGCCGGCCCATGGTGCGGGCGAGGTAGGGCCCGCAGCGGCCTTCCATGTCCGGGGCCTGGTGCGGCGCGGGCTCGGAGTAGCTGTTGCCGAAGGACCGCGTGGTCGGCGGCTCGCAGCCGGTGCGGTAGGTGTACCGGGCGGGCACGCACACCGGGCAGGTGGAGTAGGCCCGGGTGAACGAGACCCCGCGCCGCACGAGCCGGTCGAGGTTGGGGGTGTAGATGTGGGCGTTGCCCAGGGCCGCGATGGTGTCGAAGCGCTGCTGATCGGTCATCACGAACAGGACGTTGGGTCTCTTCACAACAGTGAACCTTCCTCGAGGGTCATGGTAAAGCCCACGGAAGGCTTTCCGTGGGCGTTATGAAACCGAGTCCGTCTCACTCTCCGGGCGCGGGGTATTCGGTGCAGAGCACGTACCGCGCGGGGGCGTCTTCCTCGATCTGGGGGAAGCGCGGCAGGGGTTCGGCGAAGCGGTTGTCGCGGGCGTCGTCGTTGACCCGGCTGACCTCCCCGACCAGCACGCACCCGGCGCCGGCGGCCCCCCAGAAGGCGTGGTAGAGCCGCGGCGGCAGCGTCACCGACTCCCCGGGCGACAGCTCCAGCTCCCCGCCGGCGGGGAACGTCCGCGTGATCCCGTCCACCTGCACCGCCACGGCCGAGGCCTCGTCCAGCCGTTCGTCGGCGGTGCCGGCGTACAGGCGGATCACCAGCCTGCCCCCGCCGCGGTTGATGATGTCCTCCATCTTGGCGAAGTGGAAGTGGCAGGGGGTCAGTTGCTTCTCCCGGACCATCATCAGCTTCTCGCAGTAGTCCTTGTCGGTCGCCCCGGCCGGGGTCAGCGGGCCGTTGCGGAGGGTGATCAGGGTCAGGCCCATCTCGGCGAACCGGCCGGAGCCGAAGTCGGTCACGTCCCACCCCAGGCCGGCGCGGCGGATCTCGTCGGCCTCCGGGCCCAGCCGGGCCCATTGTTTGGGCGTGTAGTACGCCCAGGGGGGCAGGGGGAACTGCCGGCCGGCGGCGAAGTCCAGGAACTGGCCGATGGCGGCGTCGATCTCGCTTCGCTTCATGGGGCCGGTTCCTCCTTGGGCGCCGTCTTGAGGCAATCGGCCTCGGTCAGGTCGTAGCCGGCCAGCAGGTCGTGGGGGTCCTCGCAGGCGCCGGTCCGGTCGGACAGGTAGGCGGCCTCGACACAGGCCAGCGTGCGCAGGCTCTCCCACCCGCTGCACGCGTAGCGCGGGGCGTTGGCCAGGGCGGTGCGGGCGAAGTCGTCGATCATCCGCCCGAACAGCCCGGCCGGGGTCTCGTCGTCGGTGAGGGTGTCGACCACCGCGCCGTGGCGGTCCCGGAAGATGCACTCGCCGGCGGAGGCGGCGATGGTGCCGGCCTCGCCGTAGAGGGTCAGGCCCTCGCGGAGGGGGTTGAAGCAGCGGGTGACGTTGACCACGGCGACGGCCTGGTGGGGGTATCGCATGACGATGACGGCGGAGTCGTCGGAGTCGTAGACGGGCAGGTCGGCCTCCCCGGGCGCCCGCTGCCCGGTGCCGGTGACGGCCAGGATCGACCCGGGCATGCCCATCAGCCAGATGATCAGGTCGAGCATGTGGTATCCCAGCTCGATCAGGGCCCCGCCGCCGGCGTCCTTGTCGCCGCGCCAGGCGAGGTCGGGGCCCTGGTTGAACTCGTAGTGCCCGCGGACCATGTAGATCCGCCCGAGCCGCTCCCGCAGCGTGCGGGCGTGGCGGTAGCTGTGGCGGTAGCGGCGCTCGGTGCCGACAACGAACTGGCGGTCGGCGCGGTCCATCCGTCGGCACAGCTCGACGGCCTCGGGGAGGTTGCGGGCCAGGGGCACCTGCCTCCAGACGTGGATTCCCCGCTGGGCGGCCAGCCGGGCCAGCTCCGCCGCCGGGGCGGGGGGCACGGCCAGGAAGACCGCCTGCGGGGCGGTCTCCACCAGCGCCCGGCGGTGGTCGTCGTAGGCGCCGCAGACGTTGCCGGAGGCGGCCTCGGCCAGTCGGCGGTCACGATCGCTGACCCCGACCAGGCGCACCAACTCCGAACGGGCCAACGCCTCCAGCGCATGGGCACCGAACGAGCCGGCGCCGATCAGGCAGGCTTGTAGGGCGGCGTCCGACATGGTCGATTCCTGGGTATTTCCGACGCTAGCTTACGTGGCGGCATGACGTTGTCAAGGCGCCGAGGTGGCCGCAAGGATCGCAAATAGGGCCTGGTTTCACATAAATATCGGCGTACACTTGACATCTCAGGTCAATCCATGATATATTCCTGCGCGTGATGGCTACAGCGACTTCCTCCAAGGCATCCCCCATGAGTTCGGGGAACAGGGTTCCTATCCGAACCTACGATGCGGCAATGAGGTATCTCTTTGCCCACACCGACTACGAGCGGATGCTGCGCGTGCGCTACAACAGCGACACCTTCAGCCTCGCGCGGATGCGGGCGTTGCTGAAGGGCATGGGAGACCCGCACAAATCCCTTCGCTGCGTGCACATAGCCGGCACAAAGGGCAAGGGCTCGACGGCCACCATGCTCGCCCAGATGCTCCAGGCGTGCGGGCAGAAGGTGGGCCTGTACACCTCCCCGCACCTGACGGACATCCGGGAGCGGATCCGGATTGACGGGGAGATGATCACCCAGGCGGCCATGACCCGCCTGATCAACCGGACCGTGCCGCAGATCGAGAGGATGGCCAAGACCGCCCCGACGTTCTTCGAGATCTTCACCGCCCTGGCGCTGCAGCACTTCGTCGACATGGAAGCGGACATCGTGGTCCTGGAGACCGGCCTGGGAGGCCGGCTGGACTCGACCAATGTGGTCAAGCCGCTGGTGGTGGGCCTGACCAGCATCAGCCTGGACCACATGCACCAATTGGGCGACACGGTGGAGAAGATCGCCGCGGAGAAGGCGGGCGTGTTCAAGGCCGGGGTGCCGGCGGTGTCCGTGCCGCAGGTTCCCGCCGCCCGGGACGTCCTGAAACGGGCCGCCCGGCAGAGCAAGACGCCGCTGATGTTCACCGGCGAGAACATCGATTTCAGCTACCGATTCGAGTCGTCCCGCGACGCCGGGCCTCAGACCCGGGTGTGCCTGACCACCGAGACCAGCCGGTTCGAGCACCTGCCCGTGCCGCTGATGGGCGAGCACCAGGCCATCAACTGCGGCCTGGCGCTGGCCTTGCTGGATCAGCTCAAGGGCCAGGGGGTGCCGATCGACGACCGCGCCGCGATCGCCGGGTTGGCCCGGGTGCGGCTGCCCGGGCGGATGGAGCTGGTCCGGGATAGCCCGCGGATCCTGGTGGACGGCGCCCACAACGCCGCCAGCGTCGAGGCCCTGATGCGGGGCATCGGGCAGTACATCCCGTACGACTCGATGGTCGTGGTCTTCGCCTGCGCCGCCGACAAAGACATCGACGGCATGCTCGACCAGATCACCCGCGGGGCCGACAAGGTCATCTTCACCCGCTACGACAACCCCCGCTGCGCCCGCCCGGAAGACCTCGCCGAGACGTACGAGGAGCGGTCCGGACGGACGGGCCAGGTTGCCCAGGACCTCCCCGAGGCCCTGCGAATCGCCCACAACGCCGTCAGCCGGGAAGACATCATCTGCATCACCGGCAGCTTCTACCTCGTCGGCGAGGCCAAGCTGCTCCTGGGCGAGTGACGCGATTGCGGATCCGCGAAGAGGCTCCCCGCGCACACTGACCATCGCCCCCCAGCGGAAGCGGGGGGTTATGGCCTCTCCCTTCTGTAAAACCGCACCTTGCATACACCCTTGTCGCGTCGCGCGTCGCCCCGGGTGCTGAACCCCCCGCTTCCGCTGGGGGGCGATGGTCCATTCGCAAGGGGAGATTCCCCGCAATCCGCAATGAGGTCATCGTTCCACGTCGTGGTCCGACCGGGCGATGAGTTGGTAGATCTCGTCGGCGGTGCGGGCGTCGGCGAGTGCGTGGCGGAAGAGCGGGTCGGTCATCAACCGGCTGATCCGGGCCAAGGCCTGGATGTGCGGGCCGGTCTTGTCGGGGGGACTGGCCAGGAAGATGATGATCTGGACCGGCTTGCCGTCGATGCTGCCGAACTCCAGCGGCTCGGCCGGCCGGCCGATGGCCATCACCAGCTCCCTCGCCGCGGCGCACTTGCCGTGTGGGATCGCCAGGCCGCTGCCGATGCCGGTGGTCCGCGTGGCCTCACGCTCCATCGTCGCCGCGAGCATCTGGTCCCGGTCCAGCAGCTTCCCGGCCGCGTCGACCATGTCCACCATCTCCGCGATGGCGGAGGCCTTGTCCTTGGCCGCCATCCGCGGGTTGATGCATTGCACGGAGAGAATGTCGGCCAGGTGCATGGCGTCGTCCTGAGGCCGCGGCCCTTTGGGGGCGCGGCGGCGCCCACCCGGCCGGCGGCCTAGGCGTAAACCCACAAGATACCGTCGCCGGAGCGGCCGGACAACAACGAATTTGCGGGGGCCTGGGATGCGTCACACCTGGCCGTCTGCTGTGCCGGGCGGGGTTTTGCCCTAGAATGGTGCGTCATGCAGATTCTGGTGGTCGTGGGATTCGTCGTGGTGATGGCCATGATGCCGATCGAGGCGCCGGCGGCCTGGTGGCTTCCGGTGGTCGGTGCCGTCGGCTACGTCGCCGTCGCCTACCCCCTGACCCGCCTGGTCGTGCTGTTGGGCATGAAGCGGGTCATGGGGTCCGGCTCTGCGCGCGGCTGGCTTGGCAGGGCGGCGGCGGTGCTGGCGGTGGGCACGCAGGTGTACCTGGTGGCGGGCCTGGCGGCGCTGATGGCGTGCGGGTGGGGCGGGGTGGTGG
>DASRZG010000495.1:0-2837 GCA_035686585.1 Phycisphaerae bacterium | reverse complement strand
ACCGACGGGAATGCCAGCGGCGCCAGGGCCAGGACCGGCGCCGCCTCCAGCGCCAGCCCCCCGGCCGCCAGGGCGATCGATCGCGCCAGGCTGAACCGGCATACCGTGGACCAGCCCTTCTCCGCCCCGCGGCACGCCTCGCCGACCGTGCGATGCCAGTGCAGCGCGACGTGCTCGAACGCGGCGGCCGCCCCGCATCTCCGGCCCGACTGGCGCATCATCTGCCCCAAGGCCGCGTCGTCGCCCACCTCCATCCGCAGCCACTCCAGGCCCGGCGTCCCCTCCAGCGCCGACCGGCGCAGCAGGTTGAACGCCCCCACCCCGATGAAGGATCGCGACCCGGCCCGGGAAAGCGCCCACGGGCGCGTCATCAGCAGCAGGTACTGGCGGATGAAAGCCGCGATGAGCGAATCGAGCAGCATCGACGTCGCCCACAGACGGGGCAGGACGGCGAGGAAGTCCAGCCCGCGCGACTCGACCAGCGCCACCGCCCGGCGCATCGCGCCGGGTCGGAAGTGCACGTCGGCGTCGGTAAACAGCACCAGCTCCCCCGACGACGCCCGCAGGCCCGTATCCAGCGCGTGGACCTTGCCCAGCCAGCCGTCGGGAAGCTCGGTCACGTGGATCGCCCGCACCCGCGTATCGTCGGCGGCCAGACGGTCGATGATCGGGCCCGTCTCATCCGTGGAACGGTCATCCACGAAGATGATCTCCATCCCGGGGTAATCCAGCGCCAGCAGCGACCGTGCGGCCGGCTCGATCTTGTCGGCCTCGTCGCAGGCGGGAACGATCACCGACAGCGTCGGCCACACTTGGAGTTCGGGATGGGGAAGCGATTCGAGCCTCGGCACCCCCCGCCGCAGGCGAACGGCCGCATACGCCTGCCACCCCCAATACAGCAGACTGACGCCGACATACCCCGCCAGGATGATCGCGACGGCACCTATGGATCAGCCTCCACAACGGGGTGCCCCGGACAAGCGGAGCTTGTCCGGCTCCGCTGGACCGGGGCTGGAAGCCGGACAAGCCAAACAACAGCTTGTCCGGGGCACCCCGCACGCAAGGACATTACTTACTCAGGGATCAGCAATGCAATGGCACGCCTGCCCGGGTGCCACGGGCTGCTTGCAGCCCGTGTGGGCATGTGGGGGGACGTTCGGCAGGCACCCGTCCCCATCCCGCACAGGCTGCAAGCAGCCTGTGGCACCCGGATAGAGGCCCTGGCCCAGGACCTGGGTGCCACGGGCTGCTCGCAGCCCGTGTGGGCATGTGGCGGGACCTCCGGCAAGCACCCGCCCCCATCCCGCACAGGCTGCAAGCAGCCTGTGGCACCCAGGGTAGTACACGAACCCCCGATGCGATGGCACGGTCACCGAAGGCGCCCCGGCCCCAGCCGTTCAATCGGAAATCGACAATCGGAAATCGGCAATGGTTTTCCTTGCCCAGCCCCGCCCGTCGGCGATACGGTCCCGACGAGATCCTCATGGAGGCGGTCGGACCATGGCACGAGAACCTTCCGAGAAGCTGGCGATCGACGGCGGGCCTCCGGTTCGCGAGGACCCGTTCCCGCCCCGCGGGCTGTTCGGGGAGGCGGAGAAGCGGGCTGCCATCGACCTGTTCGACCGCTGCGCCCAGACGGGCCAGGCGTTCACCTACAACGGGCCGGAGGACGAAGGCTACTGCCGCCAGTTCGCCGAATTCCTCGGCGGCGGCTTCGCCGACGCGGTCAACTCCGGCACCAGCGCGGTGTACGTGGCCCTGCGGGCGCTGGAGATCGAGCCGTTCACCGAGGTGATCGTCCCGCCGATCACCGACCCGGGCGGGGTGATGCCGGTGCCGCTGATCAACTGCATCCCCATCCCCGCCGACGCCTCCCCCGGCTCGCTGAACATGGGCCCGGACCAGCTCGCCGAGCGGATCACCGGGCGGACCAGCGCGATCCTCGTCGCCCACATCGCGGGCTCCCCGGCCGACATGGAGGCGATCATGGAGATCGCGGACGCGGCCGGCGTGCCGGTGATCGAGGACTGCGCCCAGGCCCACGGCGCCACCTTCGGCGGCCGGCCGGTCGGGTCGTTCGGAAAGCTGGCCGCCTTCTCGACCATGTCGGGCAAGCACCACGCCACCGGCGGGCAGGGCGGGGTGGTGTTCACCCGCGACGAGCAGCTTTACTGGCGCTGCCGCCGGGCGTCGGACCGGGGCAAGCCCTTCGGCCTGGACGGCGCGGCCTCCAATGTGACCGCCTCGCTGAACCTCAACATCGACGAGCTCAGCGCCGCGATCGGGCGCGTCCAGTTGGCCGGGCTGCCCGGGATCATCGCCGCCCGCCGGCGGTGGGCGGCGGCGGTGGCGGAGGGCTGCCTGTCGCTGGAGGCGGTGCGACTGGAGACCGGCCTGCCGGAATCCGAGGGGGTGTTCTGGTTCCTGTGGTTCGCCCTCGACCTCGACCGGCTTGGCGTGGACAAGGCGACGTTCGTGGCGGCCCTGTCGGCCGAGGGCCTGCCGGTCGGCGCCAGCTACTTCCACGCCCCCTCCGAGGCCGACTGGTGGCGGAACCGCTCCGTCTTCGGCTCCAGCGGCTACCCGTGGACCTGCCCGCTCTACCGGGGCGACCCGGATGCCGACTACCCCCTGCCCAACGCCCGCGCCGCCGACGAGTCCCACTTCCGCATGGACTTCCACGAGAACTGGACCGAGCGGGAAGTCGCCGACACCCTGACGGCCCTGCGAAAGGTGGAGGCGGCGTTCACGAAAGGCGTCTGAGGGAGGACTCCCGGGATTCCTATTCCGCCCGCACGGCCGCCAGAAGGGCATCGTAGAACCCCCCCACGTCCGGC